>CAYJSO010000037.1:0-6976 GCA_964372795.1 uncultured Methanosarcinales archaeon | reverse complement strand
GATATCAAGAATAACAAATGTTACTTTGCTCATTTCTTTTTTTTTTCTTTTCATGTTTTATGGCAGGTCAGGAAGTGCTTCTGCTTTTGGCCCCATCTCGCAGTTATCCCTGACCTTTACAACAAAACCTTTCCAAAGCCACTTATCCTTTAACCCACGGTCACCATTTAAAACTTTCCATTTCTGCTCGCCAGAGTCCCAGTAAGCTGCCTTTTTTATCTCGCAATCTCCTGCGATATTATCCAGCGAATCACCAACCATATAAGGTGTTACTGTTAAAAAATTCCAGCCAGAGCTAAGTTTCATCAAGTCGGGTGGTGCTGGCCCATCAAGCGTTTCAAAAATAAGTGTTTGTTCTTTGGATGCGTAAACCCACATCGAAGAGCTTGCAGCACTTCCATACTCTTCTATATCGCCGCCTTCTTCTGGGTCGCCAACTTGCTCAAAAAATTCGTAAAGTTTGCCTCTGTCTTTCTCTGAAAAAAGCTGTATATAATTCTGCGAGTACTTATTGAAGAAAAAAACCGGACCCAAGCCGCTTCTAGGATCAAGATATGTTCCTTCAAAAGCAGCGTCATCGCTGAAAGCATATATTGTCACTAAATTCCATCCTCTCGACAAAGTAACCGAACCCGGCACATTATCTAGAAGATCGTACTGGCTACCATAGTTGTCAGACGCAATCACAGAGCTCACCACCATAACAACAAACAACCCCAACAACACAAACTTCCGTTTCATTTTCATCATCTCCATCATTTATCCTTTAATAATTTTTCTTTTCTTTTAACTCAATTAACATATTTTTATGCTTCCAGCAAAACGAACTACACTCCTCAGCATAATTCAAACATTCGCTTCCGTCTCGGCAGGCTGCTTGGCACGATTGTCTTGCATACGACATCTAACCCTCCTTTTGGAGAACATATACATTATGCCTCTTCGGATCATTTACAGTTTGGTCAAGAGCGAATTTTCTCTCGCACCTTAAATCATGCTTTATGAATTCAGCTTCTAGCTCTCGCTCGGATAAAAAATTTACTGGAACAGGAATTCTTCCAGTTCCCTCTTGAATTGACGTCAAGCAGTTCAAATAAATATCAAGTACAGCATTCAGATAATGCTCATCTCTTGTTGCATGGACAGTTTCAACAACTAAAAGATATCTTCCTCGCCTAGTTACTCTTACCATTTCAGCTAACCCTTCTCTATAATCTTCTTTAGACGGAAGATGATGCAGCATCGTTATTTCAGCAGCCAAATCAAAACTGTTATCATCGAAAGGCAAATTCTTAACATCTAAGTATTGATATCCTACCTTGGCCTTAAGCTCTGGTTTACAATAATCAACAAGATCCCCAGAAAAAGGAGTTACTGCGCACCCCCCTTCTGCTAAAATATCAATTAAAGACGAGAAAATTGCTCCATCGCCTGTACCAACATCAAGTACATTCCTTAATCCAGCTTCTACAGCTAAATCTAAAACAGCAGGACCGATTACAGCAGCATATTCTCTTCTGCGATTGCTTCTTCTGCTTCCATTGTGATGCTCAACTCTAAAAAAATTATACTTCTCCAGCAAAACAACTAATCCAAGAAGATTATCATAAGATAAATTTCTAATTCTATCTAATAACCACCCTTCTAGCTCCTCCACAGTTTCGCCTTCAAAAGTTCCATGTCTTTCTAAGTCATTCAATAAAGTAAGCTCAAGCCTGCTAAAATTGCCATCGACCAAAACATTTCTCAACTTTATCAACTCCAAATATAATTTTAATCACGCAACACCAGACAATAGATCAGCAAGTCTATTGCGCACAACTTCTTTATGCATATAAGGAGGCAACTTCTCCTCACCAAGTATGGTAACAGCTTCTGCAACAGTTTGTATATCCAAACACTCGTACAACCTAAGAGACTCGATTGCAAATTCCCTTGCTTTTGATTGGTCAGTTTCTCTCAAATGCTGTGCAATTAAATAAGCAACTTCCGCATGCAACCTAACAATCTGTGGTGTTCTGTCGCGCACTTTCGCTATATCTTCGTGCACAGTCTCCAAAACAGCTGGTGAATATCCATTAGCTGCAATCGCATCCTTTAATACACAAACTGCTATTTCTCCACTTACTTCTTGTTCCATAATTCCGCCTGACAACTCTCCAAGACCTTCAGGGTGGTGTGAATGTTTACAAGAACCCAAAAGGTCTTGGTTTCATATATCTACATATGGGACTTCTTATATAACTTCTTTAGAACTATAATTCAACCATTTGGTTTAATCCATTGACGATAAAATAAACATTAAGTTTAACGCCAAAATCAACCAAAAGGTTTAAATATTAATAGGAATTAAAGCTAAATAGGGTGGTTTAATTGGTTGTAATTCCATTAGTCGAAAGCAAGAACATTAAAGACCTAATCATCTCAACTCTAGCTGCAAACTCGCCATTAACGACAAAGCAGCTTCACGCTCAACTAAAAAAGAAGCATGCTATTAGCGTTACTTATCAAGCAATTCACAAAGCAGTTAATTCTTTAGTTCTGCAAGGAGTTTTAATTAATAAAAACAGAACTTACACAATAAATCCAAACTGGGTAAGCAACTTATCAAGCTTAATAGAGCAATTAAAAAGAAATTCGGCAAAATACTCAGGCATAGTAGAAAGCAAACAAGAAGGACAAACACAAACATTGACATTTTCAAGCTTTGAAAAAGCACAGGAATTCAAAAAAGAACTGCAAAAAGAATTCTTTGAGCAAAAACATGCTACCCAGCCAATCTACGCAGGCGAAGATAGGCATCTAACTTCTCCTTTAATTTACTCCGAAAAATCTCTGCGATTATTAAACTTAGTTGCTCAAGCAAAAGCAAAATGCTACATTATCGTCAGAGGCGGCACAATAATAGACGAATGGTGCGCAAACTATTACAGAAATGAGAATATCGGCGTTAAGACTGGCATTAACTGCGCAGAAAGATGTGATGTCGTTGTTCTAGGAAACAAAATCGTCCAAATTTATCTGCCTCAAGAAATACTGCAAAAACTAGATGAAATGTACAACAGCGCAAAGAAAATATCAGACATAAGCGTGCCAGAGCTCTACAAGGAAGTTTACAAGAAAAAAGTAAAAGTAAAAGTCGTGATAACAAATAATCCTGAACTTGCTGAGCATGTGAGGGAAAGGGTTGTTGGGGGGTTTTAGATGGCTGTATTAACCGAGATTGTAAGAGAAGAATTAGGCATTCTAGTGAGAGAAAGAGAAGGAGCATCCAAATTCTGGGTACCATTACTAAATGGAATGAAAGACCATTACTTTGTACTAGGTTTTGCACATCACCTAGTAACTAGAAATCTCTTCCCAAATGAAATTTTACGCGCAATGTACGAAGTAGACGCTAGAGTATTCAGAGGGGAAAATGACCCAGAGGAACTCGTTCGCCTATACGCGCGAGGACTTGCAGGACAGAATGCTTATCGTGTTCTTAACGAAGCTATGGATTTCTGCGGTAGATGGTACTTAGATAGAGGAAACCAACTTAGAACTTATGCACCAATGCTCTTCTTTGGACTCGAACTACTATGGATAAATAAAGATAGATTCTCAGGAGATGTGGCGGATCAGAAGGAACTCCAAGAATGGATTGACGAAGTTGGTCTAAATTATACTGTAACTAGACACGGTCTTCCAAGATCGATGGGTGCCGGTCAAAGTTTTGATAACTTAGGCTTTCTACACGTTGTAGAAGCGCCGATGGTTATTGTACCAAGTGAAATCGAATGGATCGCTGACATTTATGGGTGGCCTAAAATAAATCCAGATTCGCCAGATTCAGTAGAAACATTAAAAACAATTTCAGAAAAATTAGGTAGTGGTGATTTTAGGTTCATGGATCCGCAAGCATTTCTAAAAGCAGACATTACAATAGATTTTGGAAGATACGTCTCGCAGAAACTGGAAAAAGAGGATGTAACACGCGAAATGTTGGAAAGTGCTCTAGCTGATTACGATACTGGCAAAATACTAAAAGACGAAGCGAAAAAAAGAATCAACGAACTGCTTGCTTCAGCGATAGGGAGCGAGATATTTAGATTCAATGGCTATATCGGTCAGGCAATGACCATAAGATGCAAGGCAAGATCATTTCTATATCAAAGAATAGCTGGGAAAGGTGCAACAACATGGGAGAAAACAGAAGAATAGTAGAAAGTCTATTAGACTATGTGCTACTAAATACATCCAAGCAACCAGACGAATATTACAGACTGGTTACAGGAGTGGAACATGGCATGGCCCCCGGAGCTGTCATAGAAAGCAGCCAAGCACGAAGAGATGTCAGATTCTGGACTGGGCAGTTGTACTTAATGGCACAATCGTTTAAAGGTAGAAGCTTTCAAGACGTAGAAGCCCTTGTAAACGAATTTGCATCTTTACCAGAACAAAAATTCGTACACTCAAAAGACCTAGGAACAGTTGCTGGTTTCTCGGACAGAACTGCTTTTTACAGACCAGAAAAAATACGAAGGGAAGTAGGTATCGATTTACTAGAAGTAGAAAACGGCACAACTACTGGAAGACTTAAAAACGACGAAGCTTTGCAATCATCTCTACTCAAAAAAATAAGAAGCAAAATAATAGCAATCTCATTCAAACGGGACAGTGCTGGTTTTGGTGATTCTGACCATGACACATCGTTTCTATCAGAAGTCGACGTTCCGGTGGCTACAAATCCAAACGCGACACTTAGAGGCTACGCAAACGACAACAATTGGGTAATTTTTGATAGAAATGATGATCCCGAAAAAATATTGTTCAAGATACGCTGGCGCACCTACCTTAGGGGCTATAAAGAAAGCATTCATGATCTTTTAGGAGTTAAACCGCCGGCATTCATGGACGTAGATGGCACGCTTTACGAAGGCTTCTTACTTATAGACGTAGCTCGCGGGCTTGCGCAACGAGGGGTGTTCCCGCAAGAAGCAGCAACAGAAATAGAAAAAGCACTAACAAACGAAGACAAAGAATATGCTCAACGTGGCCTAGACGCCCTATTAAAATATGAGGAGCATAAAAAAAGAACAAGTCTTTCAGGTGATGCGTTCTTCTCAAAAGTAGTAGAATGCGTACAAGAAGCAAGAGGAAAACTCTTCCCCCACACAAACGCCTTAATACCAATGCTTTCTAGATACTTCCAGCCAATATTACTAAGCGCAGAGCCATTAGAAATATGTTTAGCCCTCTGTGAACTAGAACCATTCCAAGAAACACTCGTAATGCCTACATTCGTAGTAGAAACCGAACTTAACGAAACGCCCGTCAGAAAAACCAAAGAAACTATCGCAATAGAAGAACAAATCAAAAAACAAAATGAAGGACAATACCAAAAAGCACTAGCACTTATAGCGAGAATAGTTGAAGATGTCCAAACTACTCCACCAGATAGATTAGCTGAAAAATTAGACGATGATTCAATAAAAGACTAAAAATTCAAAACAACTAACGCTTAGAATTAACCTCCCCCTTCAACTCTTTAACCACAGCATCGACGCCTTTCTCCCCATGCACCTTCTCATCCCTTGTTCTAACACAAGCTCGAACATTCAGTTATGCAAAGAGGCTAATCGAGGGAATGAAACGCCGTGGATTCCTAACAATAGCAACAAGCTCTTCACCGCTTGAAACAGTAAGACCGCTACGAAAAGTCCTGCCGATCCAAGAAATTTTCGCAACAGAACTCGAAGTCGCACACCCTGATCAAGATACAGATAGAATTCGCAAACTAGAATTACTAATGAAAGCAGCAGAAGAAGCAAGAAGGAATGGCTTTAAACTTGTATCCCATATCGTTACAGATATAATGAAATAAAAGGAACAGCGAAACAAAATCAACCAAAAAGTTGAAAACTTTCTCAACCAAAAAGTTGAAAAATTAAAAAGATTTAAATACTAATAAATCATTCTAACAAAACTAAGGGTGGATAATGGCGCTTGTAATTCCGCAATTGAATTCGGGTAGATCGGTAAAAGACTTTGTAATAGAAAGCCTAATCTATGACCAACACCTAACAACAAAAAAGCTTCATTCTAGACTGCAGCACAAATATGGAATTTCTGTTACCTACCAAGCCGTTCATAAAGCACTTAACGAACTTTTAGAGCAACATGTTTTAAGAAAAAAATCAAAAACTTATTCTATAAATGAAAACTGGATAATCGACTTAGGCAAATTTGTCGAGCAGTTCAAAAGAGGTTACATGAAAAACAACGAAGATTTAGAAATTAATCCAGATTTAATACCTCCAATAACTAGTGTGAAAGAAGGGGATTCTTTCACAGCGACTCTAAAAAATCTTGCGGAAGCAGATGCTTTTCGTTTTAGAATACGCCAAGAAATCATGCAATCAACAAACAGCAATATACACTGCGGCGTATCAAAACATATGCGCTCTCCTCTCCTATATTCAATCCAGTGGTTGCAGCCTCAAATAGAAAACAAATTACAAAGACATTTCCTAATCGCTGAGGACACTATTCCTGACAAATGGTGCGCCGACTTTAACAGAATGCGCGGAGCTAAAGTAAAAATCGTTCCAAACATAGCAGACACATGCGATTATACAATTACAGGAGACATAATAGTAATGCGCTACTTGCCGAGAAAAGTTGTAAACTTAATAGATAAAATATACAGAAATATAAAAGACATAACAGAACTAAACTTACAAGATTTTTACAAAGAAGTTTGTTTAATACAAGCCGAAGTAAAATTTGTTATAATGAAGAATTCTACCCTAGCAGAAAAACTAACAAAAGAAATATTAAGCCATTTCAAAGAAGAAAAGAAGAACAGAAAAAGCAACGGACACAAAATCAATGCCATTATTTCCTCCCCCTAACCTCCTCCCCCAGTTCTTTAACCACAGCATCGACGCCTTTCTCCCCATGCACCTTCTCATCCCTAGTGCGGACATTAACA
>CAYJSO010000036.1:0-8537 GCA_964372795.1 uncultured Methanosarcinales archaeon | reverse complement strand
GATCTTATCTTTCTTTCGCTTTTTCCTTTTCGCGTTCACGCAAACCTCCGCTCCTGCTTTCTTCCTTCATTCCGCTTTCTTTTTCTCCGCCTTCTTTTGCTTTCCCCTTAAACCATTTACCAAAATCAATCACATCTTCATCTTCTTTCATCAAAACTCCCCCGAACCAAGCAGCCCAAAAAGCAGTGCATTTATATAACTTTCCAATTATACTAAAATAACAAGCAAAGTATTAAAACAGGAAAAAAGACAAAGGAAATTAAATAAAAACAAATACTTAATTATAGAAAATTGCGTTGATTAATTATAATTATACGCAATTGTGTAAAATTAAAAAATAAAAAAATATTTAATAAAAACATAAATTAAAAAAAGATAAAACAATTAATAAAAAACAAAATAAAATGACAAACTGCGAACTTTGCGGCAAGGACACAGAGCTGTTTCGCTCAGATATAGAAGGAACAATACTAAACGTCTGCAAAGACTGCTCTTCATTCGGAAAAATTCTTTCTCCGATCAAAAAAGCAGAGCTCAGAACAATAAAAAAAGAAATATCTTTGCCGGCAGAACTGGAAATGACAGAAGCTATTGTTCCAAATTTCTCAGAATTGGTTAAACAGGCTCGTGAAAAAAGAAATCTGAAGCAAGAAGATTTTGCAAAAATGCTGAATGAAAAAGCAAGCATAATCCACAAAATAGAAACTGGCACCCTAGAGCCGCCAATCCCGCTGGCAAAAAAATTAGAAAAAATGCTGGGAATAAAGTTAATCACTCAAGTCAAAGAAGAGCTGCTGCAGCAAAGCAAAGCAAAAACAGATCAAGTTACAATTGGCGATTTAATAAAATTAAAATAAAAAATTTACTAAAATTCATTAAATAAAAGTTAAATAACAATATAATAAAAAACAATAAAGCTGATAAAAAAATAATAAGAATATAAACTAAATTAAAAACAAAAAATTTAAATAGTTTAGTATATACTTTTATATAATGACAAAAGAACCGATTATAATAGAAGAAATATTGAAAAAGAACACTAAAGAATTTGGTAATGCAAGCCACATAATTTTACCAAAAATATATAAAGATAGAATTGTTTATGTTTTAGTTATGGCAACAAACTTAATAAAACCTTATGTGCATTACGACAGAATCAAAAAGATAGATGGAAAAACTCATTATCAAGCAGAAATTACAGACGAAGCAGGAACACATAGTTTTTGGATAGAAAAGAGCAAAATAAAGGAGATGTTTATAAGAAATTAAAATATTTTTACTGCAAGAACTATTAGATAACAGAACTATTAGATAACTAGAGGTGATTGAAAATGGAGAAAAAAATTTATAATAAAAATAAACAAACGCACTTAAAACAAAACTAATAAAAAATCATTCGACAAAATAAATCAAATATTCCTGTCTACCATAAGTCTCATTAAAAACCAGCTCATTTTTACCTATCTCGCCAAACAGCTCATCTCTAATTTTAAAACATTCCGTATCACTCTTTAAACATGGAAAAGAAGAGTTAACATGCACAACAGCAACAACATCCCCTCTACCAATATTCTCGCTAAATACATCAAACCCTTCCCTTACTGAATAATAATACGGCAAAAACAACTCATCACTATAAGCAGCAAACACAGGATCAGCAGTTAAAATCTTTCCATCAACTTCATTTGCATCAAAAAAAGAATAAAACTCATTTACTATAGACAAATCCTCACTGCTTCTCCACTCAACGTAATTAATATCTTTTTGTAAAGAAATAACAATGCCAATTAAAATCAACAAAACAAAAGCTGTAACCGCATAGCAACTATACTTCTTTTTCAACCTATCAAACAGCCAAACCAATCCAAAGCCGCCCAAAACTGCAAGCAGGCCCAAAAATGCTAAGCTAAACCTCAGTTGCTCATTTACTATCAAACTAAAATACAACAAATACAACACTAAAGGAAACAAAACAAAATTAACTTTCTGCTTAACATAAAGCCTTTCCTTAAAATAAACAAATAGTCCAACAACCGCAAAAACAATTAAAAAATTATCCAAAAACAACTCTAAAAAATAAAATGTAATTCCACCATCTCCAACAAAAGGATTAGCTTGATGCGGCAAAGCAAAAATAAAGGGCTTAAAAACAGCATCAACAAAACTACTATTAGAATACATAAAATAATTAAAAACAAAAAAGGGCACTAAAGCAGTAAAAAAAGCAGACACGTACTTTAAATAATTTTTAAATTCCTTTCTAAAATCTCCACTAAGTAAAACAACTCCCACTGCAACAATAATCAATCCATGAGGAAACCTCATCAAGAAGCCAAGCCCGGAAAAAACGCCAGCCAAAACAAACCTCCTTTTAATTAAAAAAAACAAAGATAACAGAACAAAAAAAGACGACGGAATATCAGTTAATACTAACCCGGCATTTGCAAAAAACACAGGCATCAGCAGCAGCAAAACAACGCTCCAAATTGCAGTTCTCCTGCCAAAAATCTCAAGCGCAAGAAAATAAGTCACCAAAATATAACCAACAGAAAAAAGAATCGCTAAAACACCACCAAGAAAAATAATGTTAGCACTGCCAAATATATTCCATAAAAATCCCAAAATAAATGGCAAAAAAACTGGCCTAAAAACCTCCCAGAGCCCATTTGCGCCAAAAGAAAAAAGATACTTGCCCATGCCAATATAAACCGCCTCGTCCCAGCCAATAGCATGCTGCTCTAAGAGATACAGAAGCTCAAAAAAAGAAAATAACGCAACTAACACAAAAACAATTTTATGCTCTCTTAATATTTTCAACATAAGGCTCACACACTTCTATGCTCTTATTTTTATAGCTCGGGCATACTTCCTTTAATATTGTTGTCCTGTCAGTAAATCCCTTAAAAGTCTCTCCATTCACAACTATAGTTGGATAGCCCGTAATATTATAAACCTGTTTAAGCAAGCCAACAATCGGCTCTTTCTCAGCAAATTCTCCATCAAAAATAAAATTCAGCAGCTTAGCCCCCAGCTTGCTCTTTAACCAAGTCAAAACAACAGCCTGTTCATCACAATTGGAACAATGCTCTTCATCAGCAAAAAAATAAAGTACTGTAGCTGCATCAATATCGCACACGCCCTTGCCCCTGGAGTAAAGCAGCCAATAATTTATCTGAGCAAGAGTATACTCTCTCTTCAAAGAATCAAACTCCCTATCATTAAAAGAGCTGTCCTTCCTATAATTCTCAACCTTCTCCCTTATAGTTTCAAGGCTCCTGACACTGCTGTCAAAAGTCTTTAGCAATCCATCGCAATTCTTTTCTTGAGAAAACTCGTGAACGAACTGGTACTGCAGTTGCAATGACGTTAAATCCAGCTGCTGCTCTTTTCCAGAAAAGGTAACATAATCCACTCTTTTTGCTTCAATTACAAGTCCAAGCAGCAACCCCAGCGCAAATATTCCGGCGGTTATCAAAAAAGCAAAAAAGTACTTTTCCCTGCTCACCCTTCTAACTACCATCTTTGTTTCCTGCCAACGACTAAATCAAAAGCAACCCCAAACCAAACAATTCCCAAAACTATAAAATACATAACAACATAAAAAACGAATTGCATAGCTCCATGCTTGAATATTTTCTCTCTTAGCCGAATATGCGACTTTCTCAAAACAAAAAGCGAAATTACAGCCATGCTTACTCCCAAAAAAATCAAGCTGTAGTTAAGATCAAGAATGCTGAAGCGTGAAATCCAGTTCATAATATAAGTAAAAATATCAAAGTCAATCAAACTTAAATGACGCACGCCTCTAACAATCGGCTTGAAAAGATAATACACCATAAAAAGCACAACAATAACTGTAACCAGCCCGGAAAT
The DNA here is from genome assembly GCA_964372795.1 of uncultured Methanosarcinales archaeon. Lineage (GTDB taxonomy): Archaea > Nanobdellota > Nanobdellia > Woesearchaeales > JAGLXL01 > CAYJSO01. The sequence goes on along the minus strand of CAYJSO010000036.1, from coordinate 4,664 downwards.
TAACTTTGTTGGCATCTGCATCATTCCAAAATCCCCGTACTTCCTGTTCAAAACCAGTTTCTTATAATTCAAAGCATTCAGCACAGAGCCCTTGTACCACCTGTTCCTTTGTTTGTAAAGCCCTTTAAAATCTCTGGGCGCCAGCGTCTTAACCTCTGCATCCAGCATCTGCACAATCTTATAATGATGGCTTTGCAATCTAAGAGCCATCTCCAAGTCCTCAGTTAAATTGCCATTCTCATCAAACCCGCCAAGCTTCTTTATTACATCCATCCTATAAACAGAAAATGGCCCGGGCGTAACATTCACACAATCAAGCCTAGCCATTATTTGCTTGTAGAACATATTTACAACATACTCATAATGCTGCATCTTCTGAAGCAGATTTCCTTTCTTGCTATCCACTTTCAATACAGGCAGAACAGCAGCAACGTCTTCCGCAGCAAAATATGGCAATATCTTTCTGAGTGTGTTCTTCCCAACAAGCGAATCAGCATCCAAGCAAACGAAATAATCTCCTCTCGCTAACCTCAATCCATGATTCAGCGCACTCCCCTTGCCTTTATTGCGCTGGCTAACCAGCCTTATTTTAAACTCAGAATTCTCGCGCATAAACTTCCTAACTCTTTCAGCTGTTTTATCCTTGCTTCCATCATTTACAACTACGATATCTAACTTCTCTTCAGGATAATCCAACTTAACAACATGCTTCAGCGTTTCAGTTATAACTGCTTCCTCATTATAAGCAGGTATTATAATAGAAACAACCGGCAGCTTCCTTGGTGTTCTCTTGCCTATAATATACCTCTCAGTCATCAAAGTTATCAGCCAGAAAACTGCAAAGAAAAGCGACAAAAAATACGCTGCCCACAATATATAATTCATTACCACGCTCATTTTAACTTTTCTTAAACCTCCATACTTCTACTTCCTCATTCTCGTATATTTTTTTAAACCTTTCGTTTCTGAAGAGATAAAGTAGCCCTTCCTCGCTTTCCTTCCAGACCTGCCCTGACTTCATCTCTTTATCTATCCATATTATTGTAATCCCATTCCTTTCGAGCAAAGCTGCTGTCTTTTTAAAATCTCGTGAAAAGAAAATGTCATTGCTTATAAATAACTTTTCATTATAATCTTGATCAAAATACGTATTAAAAACATTTAAACCGCTTCCGTAAGAAATCCAAAAGCTCTTTTGTGGATGCGACAGCACAACCTCAGAAGAAGCAACATTCTGCTTTAGCCATTCTAAGCCCTCAACCACGGCATTGTTCGGCTGCAGCTCAGCAATCCTGTCTACATAGGCAACAGCAGAAAAAATAACGCCATAAACAAGCACTGCTACAGTTAAAAACCTAACAGCAGACAAGCCCCACTCCCTTTTCCAGAAATAAACAAATGCGACAGAAGCAAATAAAATCAAAATAGGGCTTAAAAATAAAATAACATGCCTGCCAAAAAAAATCAGCATTACAAAAAAAGCGCCTGCAGCCAAATAAGCAAAAACAAAATCCTTCTTTCTTCTCCAGCTCAGTGCGAATCCAAGCAAACTTAACAACAGTACAAAAATCCCTAATCCGTGAATGGCTCCAAAATCGGAAACAAGATCAACAAAAGAAAGTTTGTATGGCAATACCTCAAACTCTATGAGTTTGGTGGTGCCAGAAGCTAAGCCTCTCATCACTTCCAGTAATAAAGGCCTCGAAAGCAGCAAATCAACTAAAACAAATCCCATGAGAAAAAAAGCAACAAAAACTCTCTTCTTCTCATGAACTATAAAAGACAAATAGCAAAAAATAACAATCAAGCTGCTCAAAAAAACAAACCAATCGAAGAATAGCAGGCCAGCCAAGGGCAACAAAGAAATAAAATTGTTCTTAGAATGAAATAAATTCAGCGCAGCAAGCAGCAAAGCAGTCGCTAACAGATATGGTGTTAAAAAGCTCGACATATAAATAGACGCAGGCGTAACAATAAACAACATAGCAGCAACCAACGCAAAACTCTTGCTCTTGCTATTTATTAACACAAGCCTATAAAGTAATAAAACTGCAATCACACTTAGAATAATTGAAAATACCCAATAACCAATTAAAGGTAAATTTAAAACAGCCAAAACAAAACTAAATAAATCACTAAAACTATTTTGTTTGGCAACATATAAATGATGATAAGCATATTCTCCTATTAAGGTGTTATTGCCCTGCAAAATTCTCAATATAAGAGGCAAACTAAAAACAAAAGCAGCTGCAAGACAAACTATAAAATAAGAATACTTTTCTGCAAATTTACTTAACTTAAACCCCACCCTATTTTTTCTCATTGCTCAACCACCTTTAATCCGCAATCCGACTTATAAACAACAACATCTTTCTCCCTATAAACAGCACTTAAACAAGACAAATCCCTATATGCCAAACTTCTTATTCCGTAACGCTCTCTTGTATTACCCGAAACCAAAACATAATCAACATTATACTCCTTAAACAGCTCCACCGCTTCAGTCGGAAAGGAAGTTGTAAACATCCTGCCAACATCATGCATCCTCTTATCAGCATCCTCAACCAAAACAAAATAATCATCTACAACATTTTTTCTCTTCGCAACCGCAGTTATTAGATGCCCTTCCTTTGGAATAGAAAGCACAGTGCTATTAACAGGCGCATTCTTATTCAGCCAGACAGCAGCATTATACTCCTGCTCTGAAACTGTTTCTGCCCTTTCATTATCAGCAAGAATCAAACTAGGCACGACCATAGTAACTGCAACAAGCAGCACAACCAAGACAAAAAACGCGCTTTGCTTTCTCGCAAACCTCATTTTTCTAAAATAATCAAGTGCAAAAACATACGCTTGCCCGGAAAGTACGCTCAATAAAACTCCAAGATAGACAAAACCGACAGAAGGCTGCACCAAACGCAGCCAAATGAAAATTCCTACCGCCATGCTCGCAGATATATACACATAAAAATACTTATTTTTTTCCTTTAATAGATACTTATACACGCTAAAAACACCAAGCACAAGCGGAAAAACACCAAGCTGCAGCAACGCCCCAAGCAAAGAAACATCAACAAAATAACGGGAAATAACTTCAGCAGGAATATTCTGCCTTGCTATATTCAAACCATGCAAAATAAAAGCATCCTTATACAAAATAAAATGCAGCCACAAAAAAACAAAAGCCGAAAAAAACACTAGCTCAGCCTCTGCCTTTTCTAACGCAAAGCCTTCTAGCCTGCTTATTAAAAGATAGCCGAGCAACCCGGCAATCAAAAACACGCTTGACGGATGAGACAAAAACAGTACAAAAGCAGCCAAAACAAAAAAAACCACGGCTCTTCTATTAGGAACGTCCAAAAACAATAACAAAGCTAACAGCATCATAGGCACTGCAAATGTAAGAGGAGAAACTGAAAAAAGGGTCTTAGAAAACAAAACTGGAACAAATGCAGATAGCACAGAGCTGAAAATTGCAGCATCAGCTCTTTTAGTCAGCTTTCTGACAATTAAAAAAACGAGAATTGGAATAAGAGACACAAATATCTGGGGCACAAACTTCAGCACAAGCTCTAACGGAAAGATAAAAGAAAGTCCAGCCAGCAAATAATAATAAAGCGGGGAAACTAAAAATATCCTCCCCCCGTAAGACAAACTGTCTTCTCTAAGCGGAAGCCCATGCTCCCCGATATGTTCAACAAAACGCATATGAAAATAAGCATCATAAGAAAAATGCTCCGTATTAACTACAAAATATGCTCTAAGGGCAATGCTAATAACAAAAATCAGCACAATAAAAAGTACTTCTTTTCTTCTCATATAAGCAGCCATATAAGCATAAACCTAAAAGCTGTATTTAAAAGTAACGCAAATTAACGAAATTTATTTATAAAAGCAGCATAATGTGCCAATAACCAAAACAAGCAAAGAATAAGCAAAATGCTCGACGAAACAAAAATACCCACTGGCTCAGACATATTAGACAAATTCCTGGATGGCGGATATGAAAAAGGCGTTCTCACAACAGTCTATGGTCCAGGAGGAAGCGGAAAAACAAATCTCTGCTTGCTCGCCTTAATAAGAATGACTGGCAGCGAAAAAAAAGTAATTTACATAGACACAGAATCAAGCCTGTCTGTAGAAAGGCTAAAACAGATTACAAAATACTATGAAAAAGTGCTCCAAAGAACAATCTTGCTAAAGCCATCCACATTCCAAGAACAAAGAAAAATACTTGAACAGCAGTTAAAAAAAATTATAAACGGAAAAATCGGGTTGATTATTGTTGACACAATCTCATCGTTATACAGGTTAGAAATAAGCCAGTCAGATGATTTCCAGGTAATAAACTCAAGCTTGGCAAAACAGACTGCTAACTTGATACGTTGCGCCCGCGACTACGATCTACCAATCATTATAACAAACCAGGTATACTCAGACTTCAAAGACAAGGAAAAAGTAAACATGGTTGGCGGCGACATAATAAAAAATAGCAGCAAATGCTTGATCGAGCTCCAATCTTTAGCCAGAGGGCGCAGAAGAGCTTACTTAAGAAAGCATCGCAGCCTGCCTGAGCACTCCTTCGACTTTGCGATAACAGAAAAAGGGATTGAGAAGATAAAATAATAACATAAAATAATAATGATAACAATAATAACAATACC
>CAYJSO010000035.1:7127-8594 GCA_964372795.1 uncultured Methanosarcinales archaeon | reverse complement strand
TTCTCCAAGCTCTCCGTATGCCTGCACTTAGGAAACTTTGAACAGCCTAAAAACTGCCCGTAAAAACTCTTGCGCAACACCAGCGCATTCCCGCACTTGGGACATTTCTTCTCCCCAGCTTCAATCCCGGCAATTGCTTTCTCAGCTTCCGCACTCAGCTTCTTACTGGGACAGTTTGGATTTATGCAAAGTGTCTGCGGCCTTTTAGCCTTTCTAATAACAAGCACGCTTGGATGCCCGCAGGCTTCACATGGCTTCTCTCCCGGTTTAATGAGAGCATTCTGCGGCAACGGAAATGTTGTTGAGCAATCTGGATATTTATCACACGCAACAAACTGCTTTCTCGTCTTACGGCTAACAATTATCTTCAGCATCCCATCTTTACAGACAGGACAAGCATCAAGCGTTCTGGCTTCTTCCCTGGCTTCTTTCACTGCTTCAAGCAGCTCGCTGCCAATCTCTTTCTCATGCTTCTTGAACTTCCCAAGAATAGCAATCAGCACAATTCTGGCTTCATCCAAAACCTTCTCAACCTTCTGCTTCTGCTCCCTGATCAGCTCCATATCATTCTCAAAATGCCTCGTAAGCTCTTCATCCAATATTTTCGGAGAATACTTCTCAAGCGTATTAACAACCTGCAGCCCAAGCTGCGTTGACTTTATCTGCTTTCCTTCAGCATAGCCTCTTTTAAACAGCGTATCAACTATTTCTGCCCTCGTTGATTTTGTCCCTAAATCTCTTTTCTCAAGCTCCCTTATAATGCTGCTCTGCGTGTATCTTTTAGGCGGCTGCGTTTCTTTATCAAGCAAATTAATTTTCTTAACATCAACCTCTTCTTTCTCCTTCAACGCCGGCAGCTCAACTTCTTTAAACTTTACATACGGCTTATAAAACACATGCCAGCCTTCCTTTACAGTTCTTTTTCCCTCAGCAGCAAACTGCTCCTTTTTAACATCGAGCACAATTTTCATGCTCTCCCTAACAGCATCTGGCCCAAAAGTAGCTAAAAACCTCTTTACAATTAAATCATAAACTCTTGCATCCCTCCCGCTCAGCGTCTCAGCCATAACTCCAGTCGGATAAATCGCAGGATGCGCAGGATCAGTTTTTTCTCCATTTCTAGGTATTAATTTATTTTTATTTAGTAATGACTCACATAACTTCACATACGCCTTTTGTTTCGATAGTTGCTTAATTATACTCTCAAATCCAATCTTCACACTCAACTGCTGCGAGCTTGTTCTCGGGTAAGAAATCAACCCGGCCAAATACAAATTCTGAGCAATACTAAGCGTTTCCTTCGGATTTATTCCTAAATGCGCATATGCTTCAGTCTGCAATGTTGTTAAATCAAATGGATAAGGCGCTGGCTGTGCATATTCTTTCTTCTCAACTTTAACAACTTTAGCTTTCTTTTCCTTCTTTACAGCATTATAAACGTTTTGCGCTTCATTTTTATCCCAGAAT
>CAYJSO010000035.1:0-7117 GCA_964372795.1 uncultured Methanosarcinales archaeon | reverse complement strand
ATTGGAATTAGCAATCATCTGCAGCTGCCAGAACGGAACTGGCTTGAAAGCCATTATCTCCCTCTCACGATCAACAATTGTCTTCAGCGCTGGCCCTTGAACCCTGCCTATGCTCATTACTTTGAAAGACTGTGCAGCCTTAATGCTGGCAGTTAACGCTCTTGACAGATTAATTCCATAATACCAATCCAGTTTGTGCCTTGTTTCGCCTGCAAATGCCTGCCCCCAATCAATTGTCTTTGACTTCTCAGCGTAAGCCTCGCGCAAATCCGGTTTCGTTAGCGTGCTAAATTTCATTCTGTTTGCATCTTTTTGACTGCAAACAAATCTAACGACATTAAAACCAATTACTTCTCCTTCCGTATCATAGTCGCATGCAACAGTAAAGCTGTCAGCTTTCTTGCTCAGCATCGCAAGCGTATCAATATAGTCTTTTACATACTTTAATCCTTTGGCAACCTTATACGTGGGCTGCCATTCAATCTCAAACACAGGATAACTCCAGCTGCTTTTTTTCTTTTCAGCCAATCCAAACAAATGCCCAACTGCAGCCCCAACAAAAACCTGCTTCCCGTTGCTTGTTATTTCATAGTATGGAACTTTCTTATTGCTTTTCTTCACAACTTTACCATCAGCTAAAGCAGCAGCTACTTTCTCCGCTGCACTCGGCTTCTCACATATGATTAGTTCAGCCATACAGCTTCAAAACGACAAAAGCTATAAAAAGGTTTCTTTGAAAGAAAATAAGCTAAGATAAAGCAAAAACTTATTAAAGATATCAAAATTAATCACTTTTATAGACAATTGCACTGATTAGTAGATTATTGGTGCAATTGTATATCTCATAAATTGCGTTATAAAATGTAAACTAATCAACGCAATTTACGATACTAACAAAAACTATAAATCACAAAAAAGAGGCAACATGTTCACCAACCTAAAACATCTCAGCAGACTAAAACACATAATTTCAGTTTTCTTGGAAGAGGGATTCGGCTCAATCGTAAGAAAAGCTCATCTGCACCATTATGTCCCTTTCTCAAAGCGATTGCAGCACAAGCTGATAAAACAGGAGTACGAACTGATGCCAGAAATAAGGCTAAGAAAAGCTTTAGAAAGACTAGGCCCAACTTTCATAAAATTCGGACAAACCCTAAGCTTGCGCCCTGATGTTCTGCCGTCCAACTACATCACAGAATTGGAAAAAATGCAGGACAAGGTTCCTCCAACTTCTTTCGCTGAAATAAAGCAGATAATAAAAGCTGAACTCGGCAAAGACATAAGCGAAATCTTCTCAAAATTCGAACCAACCCCAATTGCCTCAGCATCAATCGCCCAGGTTCACAAAGCAAAGCTGAAATCTGGACAAGTTGTTGCAGTTAAAATACAGCATCCGGACGTTGAAAAACTGATGCTGGAAGATATCGAAGTCATTTTACTAATTGCTCACTGGTTCAAAAAGCACAAAGTTCTGCCTAACCTCCCATTAGTTCCTTTAGTGGAAGAATTCAGGCGCTGGACTTTAAGGGAATTAAACTTCCGCTACGAAGCCTTCAACCTAAAACTCTTCAGGCAAAACTTCAAAGATTCAAGAAAAATAATAATACCAAAAGTTTATGACGAATTTGTTTCAGACAAAATTCTAACATTGGAATTCATAGACGGCATTCCTCTGCATGACATAGAAAAAACTCCGAAGAAAAATCAAGCAACAAAACTCATCCGGGAAGCTTACAAAGCGCTTATCGACATGATTTTCATTCACGGCACATTCCATGCTGATCCTCACCCGGGAAACATCCTCGTAACAAAAGACAACCGCATTGCCTTTGTTGACTTTGGAATAGTTGGCCGCTTCGATCACAAACTAAGGCTATACACACTGCGCCTGCTTGATGCTGTGTTAAAAAACGATTACGAAGAAGCAACCGAAGCTATTCTTGCGATAAAAACAAATAAAGACCAAGTAAACGAAGAGCAGCTAAAGCGCGACATCCGTGACATACTCGATGAAGCAAGGGTTGAGACTTTCAAAGACATAAAGCTTGGCCCCATGCTCCGTGAAACGCTGGATATGGTCCACCGAAACAACATCACTCCACCGGTTGACTTTGTATTGTTTGCAAAAACAATAATGACTCTCGAAGGCCTTGGATTAAGACATTCGCCTGACTTCAAGCTGATGGACGAAGCTGGCCCAATAATCGGCCGCATAATAAAATATGAAGCTTCCCCAACAAGAGTTCTAAAAAGAACCAGGCAGCATCTTAATGCATACAAAACATTACTTGAAAAAACTCCAGCCTATCTAACCGATGCATTGCAGAAGCTCAGAGAAGGGAAAATTGACATAGAACTTTCAGGCACAGAGTACGCTGGCTTGCGCACAGAGCTGGAGCACAGCGCTGGCAACATCGCAATCGGCACAATGACCGCAGCTTTATTTATAAGTTCCGCAATCATAATGAACGTTGTGCAAAAGCCAGAAGTTTTTGGAATGCCTTTACTAGCGTTTACTGGATTTTCAATAGCGGTAATGCTTGGAATCTGGCTCATAAAACGCACAATATTCGTCAGCCATAAGCTAGATTGAGGTGAAAAAAATGAACGTAAAAAAACTGGCAAAAAGAAGCGCGCTAATTGGTTTGGGATTAGCAAGCATTGCAAGGGAAAGAGCAATGCAGCTTGCTAAGCAACTTGAAAGGCGCGGACAAATGAGCGCAAAAGGCAAAAAGCAGCTGATAAATAAAATGTCAAAGCTCAGCCTTTCGCACAGCAGAAAAATACAGAACATGATGGAGCGCGAATTGATAAGATCAGCGACAGTGCTTGCAAAAGCTGCAGAAAAGGAAGCAAGAAGAATAGCAAAAACAGTGAAAAAGGAATATAGGTAAGATTTAATTACCACCTATACTTACGCAATTAAATGCGGGAACTTTTCGAAAAGATAACAAAAGCGCTTTCAGCAATAACTGCATCAAGCGAAGATGACAGCATCCTGTTAAACGGGCAGGAAATCCCGTTCGATAAAAACAATTTTAAAATAATAAACGCAAGCAACACACCAACAAACAACAAAACGATAACTTTTATCGATGCTGGCCAAGCTGAACTTTTAAAAGCTCCAAACTTCTCCTTGCAGTTTATACGGGTATACGCCTGCACATTCAGAAATAAAACGAAAATATCCCAGCAAAAAAACGAATTTTACATTTTAACCACAGCTAAAGGTGATAATAATATAACGTACAAAACAGAAATATTCCCAATAAAAGAAAATACAACACTGATTAATGAAAATAATTTAACTTTCCAATCAACAGACCCAACAATACGCTCCGGCATAGAGAGGGCAGACATTTCAAAAATCGGCTCTATTGCCCGCAGATTTTCAGAGCTTGCGTTCGCAGAAAAATTATCTAAAAGCTCAGATTTCATTCTGCTGGATGGGACACTAGAGCAGACAACGACAAAAGAAAACATTTACCTGAACAAACTGCCAAAAAACTGCTCAGCTTTGGCAAAAACTGCTTCCATCTTCACTTCAAAAGGCAACTCAGCAACAGCTTTGCTGCAGGAATTTGCTCCAAAAGAGCCATTTTACTACAAACTAACAAAAGACAGCAGCAGAAACATTTACTTCATAAAGCTAAACTCAAGAGCAGAACACATATTTAGATTTGAAACATTGGACGACAATGAAGAAATAATAAATTTGCTGACTCAGCACAGCTCTGATCCTGTTTTCATCGGCTATCCTTACGGCTTGATTTGGACAGACAAGCATGCAAGAATCTCAAACCAGGAAGCATCTATGTTAAAAACACAGTTCCTGCTTAAGCTTGGAAAAGACATAAACAAGATAAAACGCTGCTTGAATGCTGCAAACGCGCACGATATTCTGGACAGCATCGGATAGCTCTATCAAATGTATATTATGCTTATTTTACGAAAGGTTTATATAACGCAAACTCTGCGAGTTTGCGAGATTTAAAGCGAAAGCTTTATATATTAAAAAGACTGAAAACAAAACAAGGTGGTAGAATTTTGGGGTGGGAAAATGAATAAGAAAGGTATGCAAAAGAACGTATTGATATTCGCACTTGCGACAATTTTGATTTTAATGTTGAGTTCTATGAATGTATTTTCTCAAGTAGCACAAACACCCCCACAGCAAGGTGGACAACAGGGTGGAACACAACCACAAAAAGATCCATGCAAAGAATTAGACGATCTTAAAAAAAATCCGCCACCAGATTGCAAACCACTAGAAGATGACTTGGCTGCTGCTGAAGAAGCTCTAAAAAGTAATCGACCTGGAATTGAAAAAGAAATTGGCCAATTAAAATCAACTATTGCCGGCAAAGAATCCCAATTAAAACAACTAGAAGATAGACTTAAGGAATTAGAAGCAAAAGCTAATGAGGATGGTAGAATAACTGAGGAAGAACAAAGTGCAATAGATCGCTTAAAAAGAGCCATAGAAGCACGTAAGGCAGAATTAGAGAAACTAAAAGCAGATCTAGAAGCTAAAGAAAATGAATTAAAAGCTCTCGAACAAGCTGTTGAAGATGCAAAGAAAGCACTAGAAGACTGTAAGCAAAAGAAAATAGATTATGAAAACGAATTAAAGAGACTTGATGCTTTGTGTAAAGCAAGTAAGGCAGCAAAAGGTGGACCAGTGCCGCCGCCTCCGCCGCCGCCACCTCCGCCTCCGGTAATTTTATGCTGCCAAAGAAACGCTGCACCTAATGCAATATTCAAATATATTGATCAACTACCACCAGCAGCATGTCCAACAGGTAGTGCGCCAGTAGCAGCAGCATTATGCGCCCCACCAAATGTATGCTGCCAGATTAGAACCACAAATGATGTATATTACACTTGGACAGCACCAGCAAACTGCCCTGGCAACGCATTTAGGACGCCTGCGCCAGCAAACGAATGCACTATAAAAGGTACATAAAATCTTTATTTTTTATTTATTTTACTCTTCACAAAAGAGAAGATTGAAGAGAGAGAATGACCGATGCAAAACTCAGAAGCCCAACTAAAAGTACGCTAACCTCAATAATCAGAGCTCTCACTATTGCAACATCTATTTTTCTGGCAGATGGCACAAACACAAGGTACATTGCAGCCCAAACACAAACAGCTGCTTCAGAAAACGAAAAACCAGGAAAGCAAGACTCAAACAATAATGAAATCCTAGACTCGCTAGAACGAAAAATAGCAAACGATTACATAAAAACTAAAGAATGTTGCCCAGACTTGCACGACCATTCAACAACAAACAGAATAACTACATTTAATCTAACAGAAGAGCTTAAACATCTGTTCAAAGAAAACACCGGTTCTTACTTTTTAGTAAGAGATAGAGAAAATAAAATTATAGTTTTACAATATGACGCCGCAGGCAACAAAACAGAAGAATTCTCACTTACCGATGCCAATCCAGAATCCAGAGCAAATACAATATCTTCCATAGCAAGACAAAAAATTGCTGAATTCGACTACAGGGGAGCATGGATTCTTCTTGCTGAAGCATCAAAAAGCGAGACAAACAAAGAAGCTCTAAACAAAATAAAACAATTGCGGGATGAACTAAAAATCAAAATTAAAGGAATACTTATTTCATATGGGAGCTCTGACAATGAAGAACTCGTAAGATTAGGTAAACACGGCTTAGATCTGCTTCACAAAGAAACTCATGTTCACCACGACTATGCTCCACTGAACCCAGAGCTACTTCAATTATATGCTGCAACAGTTATTGACTCTTCTCAAAAACTAAAGCAGGAGCAATTAGACGCGATAGAAACCTTCCTACACAACAACGGAATTCTTTTTGTAAGGGGAGATTTTGTTTATTTAAGGGAAATTGGTTTCGCTGCTAAAACAGAACTAGAACCAGATCTATATTATGCACTTTTTATTAAAGATGGTAAATTCAATGCAAGAAAAGCAACGCCATCAACGGTAAATGAACTGCTGAGCTTGCCAGACACAGAACAATTATCAGGAGACTCTCGAATATTTTTCCCCAAAAAAATAACAAGAGAGATAAACGGAATTCAGGTAAATGTCTATACCTTAGCCACTGGCAAAGACGGGCTTGAAGATTTCTTAAAAGCGACCGAAGAAGTTTACTTACAAGTACAAAAAACAATCGGAGTCGAACCTTGGGAAGGAGCAGACTTACTTTATGTTCCAAACAGTCATCTGCAATTAACTTTTGATGTAGTATCAAACCCGCTAAAACAAGAGGCCAGAAACAGAAACGTATACAAACTAGGAAAAACAGATCAAGAATCAAGAAAAGAACTTGCTGAAACACTAATGAAAAGAGCATGGCACGAATTCTTCACAAGCCAATACTCTACTCAGCTTGCCCCAACATGGATCGCTGATCTGCTCCCAGAAGTTTTAGCAGATAGAATATACTGCCAAGAAATACAAGCAAAAAATCACGGCTTGGATTTCAATGCCTACTTTTTTGGAGCAGAAAACAGAACGCAATACTTAGAGCAGGTAGCTCATTTTGTTCAACAGCTTGAAAAATTAGATTCAAATGGAAACTTCTGGCCAAAGTTCTTCTTGGCATACAGAAACAACCAATCATTAAAACAAGCAGGACTTGAAGCAAATGAAAGATTTATGGATGGTAACCCTAGCGCGCTAACAACTCACTTTGCCGATGCTATCGCACATTTAGTCGACCCAGAAAAACAAGAAGCTAGAAAGAAAGAAATCGGCAGATTACTATCAACGCAATACAATACACAAACTCCTTACGCTAAGTAATCAAGTCCCTTCCCTCCATCCTTCCATATACTTTCTCTGTTCATCTGTAACCGAATCAATTCTAATCCCCATTGCTTCCAGCTGCAGCTTAGCAATCTCATCATCAATCTCAGCAGGCGGCTCAACAACACCAGCTTTAAATTTACTGCGATTCTTCACACCCCATTCAACGCACAAAGCCTGCCCGCAAAAACTCATCGCCATGACAATGCTTGGATGCCCTTCAGCAGCAGCTAAATTAACCAATCTTCCATCAGCAAGAACAAATATTTTCTTTCCGTTCACAGCATATTCTTTCATAGCAGGCCTTATC
>CAYJSO010000034.1:2679-8669 GCA_964372795.1 uncultured Methanosarcinales archaeon | reverse complement strand
ATCTGGCAAGCTAAAAGTACAGTTCCTCTCAGATACTGTTAGGACTTTTGCTTTTCATTTACTGGAAATTGAAGAAAAAGATCATCGCATCCCAGAGCTCGCATTCAACTCAACAGTAGAAACCTCTTCAACTATACTAAGCGAAGCAATTGGCGATGTTGACGTTGTAGCAGAATCAGTTACTTTCCTCGCAGACCAGTCAAAATTCATAGTAGCTGCTGAGGGTGACTTAAGCAAAGCCCACATTGAAATAAAGCCGGACGATGAGACAAAAATCGCAACAAGCTCAGACAGCGTAAAGGCAAAATACAGCATAGAATACTTGAAAAAGATGATTGAAGGCTCTAAACTAGCAGACCGCGTCACAATCCACTTCAGCAACGACTACCCATTGCGCCTGGACTACAAGCAGATTGATAAGGTTGCTTTGAGTTTTATTCTGGCGCCGAGAGTGGAGAATGATTAAAATGTCATTTATGCCATTTTACGAAATTGTGGAGTTTCTTTATCATTCTGTTATGGATCGTATGCCGCAGGCTTTTCAGGACAGAGACATTGCCGCTGCTTTTACTCTTGGTGCTGCTGGAACTTATGCTGTTTCTAGGGGCATACAGCGCTTAGCGAAAAACCTTTCATGGTTTCCTTTAATAGAAAAAGCAGCTGTTGCTGCAGCAGTAGCTTGCCCAGTTATTTATGCGATGATAGATCCAGAAGGCGCACGCGATGTAATAAAAAACCATGAAACCTACACTTCTGGAATGGCAGGAGTTGCTGTAGGCGGTGCTATAGCCGTTATTCAAGATCTTGCCAACAGAAGAGCATTAGAAGAAATTATAAATTAAAATATAATTACGACTCGCTGCTGCTTCCTTCTTCTCCTTCAGGATAGTTAGGCACAGCAGTTCTTGAAATTATAATAACATCGCCAACTGACTTTACCAATTGATGCGGAACAATTACTCCCTTAGCTGAGCCAATAACTTTGCTTAAAAATGAACTTCTTGTTGCTTTTATCTTCCATCCAAACACTTTATTCATCGTTAGAATGCAGTCCTCCACATCCCCAAAATAATCTCCTGTGTCTGTAAAAACCCTCATATCATACGTTTCCGAAATTTTCTTCATTTTCAACATGTAACTTCACCTCATTAAACAAGCGTAATAAGCGCTTAATAACAACCTCAGTATATAAAATTTTCTACACTCTAAACAACATCTTTAAAAATACATTAAAAAACCTTATTTCAATGGCAAACGTAATAATTGTAGGCACTTCTCACATTTCAGAAGAAAGCATCCAAACAATTAGGCAAATAGTTTCAAACTACAGGCCAAATTTCATAGCAGTTGAACTGGACATAAAACGCTTCCAGGCCCTAATAAGCAAGCAAAAGCCAAAGCTAAGAATAACAGACATCAAGCACATTGGTTTTAAAGGCTTTTTATTCGCTTTAATCGGACAATACATTCAAAAAAAGCTGGGCAAGCTGGTAAACACAACTCCCGGCTCAGACATGCTTGAAGCAATTAAGTTATCTAAACAAAACAAGATCCCTTTAATCCTTATTGACCAAGACATTGAAACAACGCTAAAACGCTTCTCAAAGGCAATCAGCTGGAAAGAACGCCTTAATTTTATCATAGATATCATAAAAGGCACTTTCTTTAGAAGCTCAGAAATGAAGCGCTACCATCTTGACAAGCTGGATCTGAGAAAAGTCCCTTCAGACAAATTAGTCAAACTGTTAACCGCACAGCTCAAAAAGCGCTACCCGAGCGTATACAAAGTCCTTATAGAGGAGCGCAACAGCCACATGATTAGACAACTAAAGCTTCTGGCAAAACAAAACCAAAACTCAACTATTTTAGTCGTAGTAGGCGCAGGACATAAAGATGCAATAGCAAAAGCTTTAACCTAAACTATAACAACCTTTAAAAAACCCTCGCGCGGTTTTTTAGGGTTACAAAAAGCCTTGCTTTTTGATAACCTTTAAAAACCATTTAAATATCCTTTTCTTAATGAAATTCGCAGAACTAGGCTCAAGAACAAAGCATTATGTCGCTTTCACAAAAAAAGAGCTTCGTGATTTAATAATCGCTATCCTAATAATTGCTTTTGTCTTCTCATTCAAAGACTTTACAATTCCAAACCTAATACTGGCAGTTGTAGTAGCAGCGCTCTCATTCTTCATTCATGAATTAACTCACAGGATCTTCGCAATTATGATAGGCTTCAAATCGGACTTTAAAATATGGTGGGGCGGCTTAATTGCAAGCTTGCTTATTGTCTTTGCTTCAAATGGTGTCGTAACTTTAATCTTGCCGGGCGGCGTTGTTAACTCTTTAATTGTACGCCAGCGCCTGGGAGAATTCCGTTACGGCCTTAACTACTGGGAAAACGGCTTGATAGCCATGTACGGCCCAGTTGCAAACCTTATTTTGGCATTCATCTCAAAAATCCTGTTAAACTTCTTGCCTCAAAACATTTTCTTGGAAAAGCTTTTAATCATGAACATAATCTTTGCCATATGCACAATGCTTCCCATTCCGCCTTTAGATGGAGTAAACACATTTTTCGCTGGAAGAGTTTTATACGTCCTCTCATTTTTCGGCATACTTGGGGCATCAGTCTTGATTTACTTCCTTCCATTCCTTTATTCACTCCTTGGCGGCTTAATAATAATGCTCCTCGCTTTCATACTATACTACATAGCCTTCGAATCCCCGCCTAAATAATAAAATTAAATAAAAACCAAATATAAAAATTAAACAAAAAACAAATTAAAAATAAAGATTAAATAAAGTTAAAATATAAAACAAAAAATATAAAGTAACAAAAAACAATAACTAAGATTAAATTAATAAACAATAATAAAAAATATATTTAAATATAAAAATAAAAATAAATTAAAAAACATAAGTAAAAACAAAAAATGAAGGCAGACGAAATAATGTCGCATCACTGGGCGGAAGTTTTGGCAGCGCTCTTGCTTTTAGTAGGCTTCTTCATCGCGTTAATAACGCAAAGCCCAGCTTTGCATTACACAATGATTTTCCTCGCCGGATTGCTGACAGGACGCATTTTTTACGAAAAGCATAAATATCAGCCAATCTTCCCATACATACTGATTATAATCGGCTTTGTCCTTGGTTTCATGCTTGGCGCAATAGTGGCAAACAAAAAGCTAATCCTGGTTCTTTTCATAATCTCATTCATCTTATCGCACGAAGCCCACAAGCGCGGCTACATTACCTTCTTTAAATCAGAAGGCTTCATTAAATAGCTTAAATTATAATAAGCGCCAGATCTCACCATTACATCAAATAAAAATATATATAGCACCTCTTCTAACAGGCTTTTATGGTTTCAAAAGAAGCTAATGTCTCAAAAGAAGAATTTGGCTCATTAATCGCAGAATACGAAGGCTTTCGCGACATGATTTTAGATGAAATGACTAAATTAAGAGAAGAGCTTGAAAACTTAAGAGAAGATTTAAAAGACATTAAAAAACTGATTGACTTTGATCGCGAAAGAACAGACCGTAAACAACGTGCACTTCTATAACTGCTTCATTGCATTATAATCATTATACTACTATAGCGATAATCTTTTAAACTTTACACCTTGGCACAATCATATGCTTCAAAACTTCACTCCCCGCTTATACCAGGAAACAATTCTGGCAACAGCTGTAAAAAAGAACACTTTAGTTGTACTGCCAACCGGCTTGGGAAAAACAGCAATCGCTTTCATGCTCACAGCCAACAGATTAAAAAATTACCCAAAATCAAAAATTCTTCTGTTAGCCCCGACAAAGCCTTTGGCTGAACAGCATCTTACGACTTTCAAATCCAATCTCAGTTTGCCTGAAGAGAAATTTGCATTATTCACAGGAGCAGTTTCGCCTTCCAAACGCTCAGATTTGTGGCAAAATGCTCAAATTATAATAGGCACTCCCCAGGGCACTGAAAACGATATCTTAGGCGACAAAATTAGCATCGAAGATGTTAGCTTATTAATCCTCGACGAAGCTCATCATGCAACAGGTGACTACAGCTATTGCTTCATAGCAAAACAATACACGAAAAAAGCAAAATTTCCAAAAATTCTTGGATTAACAGCTTCTCCCGGCTCAAACATAGAAAAGATAAAAGAAGTCTGCCAAAATCTTTTCATCGAAGCAGTCGAAGTTCGCACTCTGACAGATCCTGATGTGCAGCAATACATAAAAGAAATCCAGACTGAATGGATTAAAGTTGAGCTGCCTTTTTCATTTAAGCAAATCCAAAAATTCCTTTCAGATTGTTATCTCTCAAAGCTATCAGCAATAAAAAAGCTCGGATACCTAAACACATTAAGAATGTCAAAAAAAGATTTGCTGCAGTTGCAGGCACAATTGCACGCGCAAATCTCTCAAGGCAACAAAGATGGCATGTTGCTACGCTCCCTCTCTTTGCTGGCAGAAGCAGTCAAAGTTCACCATGCTCTTGAATTACTGGAAACGCAGGGCATTCCTGCATTATATAAATACTTGCAAAAGCTTGAAACAGAAGCGCGAAATGCAAAGTCTAAAGCAGCAAAAAACCTAGCAAACGACATCAACTTCAAATCTGCTTTTATAAAAACAGCACAATTGGCAGATGCTAAACTAACCCATCCAAAATTCATAGCTTTATTGGATATAGTAAAAAAGGAAATATCAGAAGAAACAAATCGAACTAAAAAAATCATAGTCTTTACTCAATACCGCGATTCAGCAACAGAAATAGTAAAAGCCCTTAGCAGCCTGCCAAACACTCAGGCAAAGCTCTTCGTAGGCCAGGCAAAAAAGAGCGATACTGGAATGACTCAAAAAGAGCAGAAAGCGATTCTCGACTCATTCAGCAGCAACACATTCAACACTTTAGTCTGCACTTCAGTTGGAGAAGAAGGGCTTGATATTCCGGCAGTAGATTTAGTTATCTTCTACGAGCCAATCCCAAGCGCAATTAGACATATACAGCGCAGAGGCAGAACTGGCAGGCAGGAAACAGGCAGAGTTATCATTCTAGTGACAAAAGATACAAGAGACGTTGCTTACCGCTGGTCAGCCTACAACAAAGAAAAACAGATGCTTAGGATTTTAGAGCAGCTTAAAAAAGAATTCACTCTGCAGTACAACCAACCCTCAACAACTCTAAAGCCATTCATCCAAGAAGAGCAAAAAATACAAATTATTTCAGATTACAGAGAAAAAGGCAGCGAAGTAATGAAAGAGCTAGTTGACCTTGGTATTTCTCTTAAATTAGAAAAGCTGCAGTCTGCAGACTATCTCTGCTCAGCTCAATGCGCAGTTGAATTAAAAACGGTTGAAGACTTTGTTACTTCAATTATAGACGGCAGATTAATTGAGCAGTTAAAAGAAATAAAAAGAAATTTCCAAAAACCTTTGGTAATCATCCAAGGCGAACAAGATATCTACTCTGTACGAAAAGTCCATCCTAATGCAATCCGGGGCATGCTTGCAACAATTGCAGTCAGCTTTGGAATCCCAATTTTACAAACAAAAAACTCAAAAGAAACTGCTTCTTTATTGGCAATAATCGCAAAACGCGAGCAGGATACAACTCGCGACATAAGTTTGCATGCCAAAAAACCTTTAACATTAGCAGAACAGCAGGAATACTTAGTTTCAGCATTGCCGAATGTAGGATTAAAAATGGCACAATCGCTATTAAAGCATTTTGGCTCAGTTGAAAAATTAGCAAATGCAACAATCGAAGAACTAAAAGAAGTCGAGGGCATCGGCGACATTCTGGCGCAGAGAATAAAGGAAGTGCTCGAAAAGGAGTATAAAAATGATTAGAGCATTTTGTAAAGACAATATTTGCCAAGTGGTAGATTACGCTGAAATAGCACAGCCGGATCTTTACGACCACTTAATACGATACAAGCTCTTTCTCCAAGATCATTTTCCGTATCATCAAACGGATCAAGAATAAAGATCGGA
>CAYJSO010000034.1:284-2669 GCA_964372795.1 uncultured Methanosarcinales archaeon | reverse complement strand
CCTAAGCCTACACTTTCTGTTAAGCCAAGATTCTCTCTCGCTTCTCTAAGAATTTGTTCTAATTTATCTCAACTTCTATCTTCCTAAGATACCCCGTTCCTCTATAACGAGCTTGTATTAAACTATCTGTTAATGAATTTCTAAATATATTAATCACAGGAATATCTCTACTATATTTGTCTATTCTTATTGTTGGAATTTCCATTTTAACAACCAAACTAAAACTCTTTTCTTTCTGGATTTTTCTCTGTCTCTTTCTGGTGCGACACTATTATGGGATTTCCATTTTCATCTTGTTTTAAGTGATAAATTCTTTCATTAATTCTAATGTAAGTTTCCCACTGTCCGTTTGCGTTAGAATCATAAACTTCTGCGCCTATTTCAAGATCTGAACCAAGCGGAACGTATCCCTTTTCGAATCTGGTTTTGTCATAATTTCTATATGAGCGTAGTTCGTATCCGCTAAAGCCTCTATCTAATGCGTACATCATTAAATAAATAAGCATTGCACCTATACCAAGATTAACCCCTTTGAGCAGGCCCTCTAAACTTATCCCTAACAATTTGGATGCACTTGTTCTTTCATTCGCTTCTCTTCTTTCTTCTTCCATTTTACCTCACCATCCTTAACTTTTATCACTGCTCAATTACGCCTTCTCAAAACATATAAAATTTCCTTATTAAAATTTGTACAAAATGATAAAATACTTAAATAAGATAGCAATACGTACAAAAAATGCCCAAAATAGACCTAAAAGACAGAAAAATACTTTACCAGCTCGACTTAAACGCAAGAAAATCTTTGGCAGAAATCGGAAAGAAAGTAGGCTTGCCAAAGAACGTTGTAGCTTACAGAATAAACCGCTTACAAGAGCTTGGCATAATAAAAAACTTCTACACAGTCATAGATGCATCAAAGCTCGGCTACATTAGCTTGCGATTTTATCTTGTCTTCCAATACGCAACTCCAGAAATACAGGAAGAAATAATTAATTATTTTGTAAAAAACAGATACACTTACTGGATTGGCTCTGTCGAAGGCAGATTTGATTTGGTTGTCATAATGTGGATTAAAGATTTAAACGATTTCTACACTTTCTGGGAAGAAACTTTGAAGAAATATCGCGATTACTTCCAAGACCAGCTATTCACGATCTACATCCAATTACTCCATTACCGCTATTCCTACTTGCTAAAAGGCATAGCAACCAACACAAAATTATTAGACGATAGGCAAAAATTTGAGATAACTGGAGGTGGAAAAAAAGTAAATATAGACGACTTAGACTTCCAAATATTAAAGCTAATTGCTTCAGATGCTCGTATCCCAGTCACAGAAATCGCAAAAAAAGCCAATACAACTGCAGCAATCGCTACTTACAGAATTAAAAAGCTAATAAAATCTGGAGTAATCCAAGGCTTTAGGACAAACATAGATATTTACAATTTAAATCTTCAGCATTTCAAAGTTGATATCTATCTAAAAGATTATAAAAAAATAAAGGAAATAACAAATTACATAAAATTAAATCCTCATTTGATTTACATCGACAAATCAGCCGGAATTTCTGATTTAGAATTGGAATTTCATTTACAAAATTTAGAAGAACTACATAAAATAATGAAAGATTTAATAATTAAATTCCCAAATTCAATCAAGAACTATAAACACTTTATTATTCCAAAAACACACAAAGTTAATTATATGCCAGATGAATAACTACACCTTCATCCCCTTCAACCTTTTCGTTCTTTCAGAAACAGGTGGATGAGTTGATAATAAATTAAAAATACTCCTTCCTGAAAAAGGACTTTCAATAAACAAATGCGCAGTTGATGTTGTGCTTGCATGCCTCGCAAACGGATAATGCTTCACACTTGCATTAATCTTCTCAAGCGCACTCGCCAGCTTCAACGGCATCTTTGTTATTTTAGCTCCAGATTCATCCGCCAGATACTCTCTGCTTCTAGAAATTGCCAACTGTATCAGCATAGCAATTATGGGTGTAACAATCCCCAAAACAAGCAGCTCTAAAATATTATTATTCCTATCCCTTCCTCCTCCAAATATAGTAGCAAACCTTGTCATCATAGCAACATACGAAATTACAGTAGCAATCGCAGCAGCTACAGAGCCAACAAGTATATCTCTGTTCTTCACATGGCTTATCTCATGCCCAATTACAGCTTTCAGCTCATCTTTGTCAAGCAAACTCAAAATTCCAGTCGTGCATGCAACAACCGCATTTTTATAATTCCTTCCTGTAGCAAATGCATTTGCCTGCGGAGTATTAATAATATATACCTTTGGCTTTGGAATTCCCGCTTCCTTCGCAACATCCGCAACAATCTTGTGCAGATGCTCAAACTCTTTCCCAGCTTCCT
>CAYJSO010000034.1:0-274 GCA_964372795.1 uncultured Methanosarcinales archaeon | reverse complement strand
TGTACAGCATTAAAACAATCTTGTGAGAAAACCAATAACTGACAAAATTTATTCCCAAACCAATAACCAATGCAATCGTCAGCCCAGTAACTCCTCCAATCAGCCACCCAACTACTAAAAGCAATCCAGCTAACAAACTCAACAACAAAGCCGTTTTTATCTGATTATAGCTCATCTAACCACCTCAAACATAAATATTCAATTCAAACTTATACACCTTTCCTTAAAACTCCCAAATATCTAGATAGCCCTTCTATCTGCCTTATTTTTGTAT
>CAYJSO010000033.1:0-8673 GCA_964372795.1 uncultured Methanosarcinales archaeon | reverse complement strand
CTGCATTTATAGTAGAAGTGTTAAAAGAGTAAAATTATTGATTTTTTATGTTCTTCTTAGCAACTTCATCCAACTGCAAGTGCAGCTCTTTCAAATGCTTGTCTTCCACAATGCTTGGGGAGCCGTCCATGGGGTTTTCTGCAGCTTTGGATTTTGGAAATGCTATGACTTCTCTTATGTCGTTCGTGTTGTTCAGCAATGCGCAGATTCTGTCAAAACCAAATGCCAAGCCGCCGTGTGGAGGAGCGCCGT
Organism: uncultured Methanosarcinales archaeon; assembly: GCA_964372795.1. GTDB lineage: Archaea > Nanobdellota > Nanobdellia > Woesearchaeales > JAGLXL01 > CAYJSO01. Next base: position 8,421 of record CAYJSO010000033.1, on the reverse strand, counting down.
ACTTTAAAGCTTCGAGGAAGAAGCCGAATTTTTGGTGAGCTGATTCTTTCGAGTAGCCAAGCAGTTTGAAGAGCCTGTCTTGAAGCTCGTGGTTGTTGATTCTTATTGAGCCGCCGCCTAGTTCAATGCCGTTTAAAACCAAATCGTAAGCTCTTGCTTTTACTTTTTCAGGATGCGTGTCTAGCAAGTTAATATGTTCTGGTTGGGGGCTTGTGAAAGGATGATGCATTGCCTGCCATTGCTTTTCTTCTTCATTCCACTCGACTAAAGGAAAGTCAACTATCCAGATGAATTTAAGTTCATCTTGTTTTATTAATTTTAGATCATTAGCTAGTTTTAATCTTATTTTGCTTAGTATTTCGTTGCATTTTTTTGGCTTGTCTGCTATGAAGAATAAAATGTCGTTTGGTTTTGCAGCTGTTAGTTTTATCAGTTCTTTTTGTAATTTTTCGTTGAAGAATTTTGCGATGTTGCTCTCTAACCCAGCTTGAGTAACTTTCATCCAAGCCAAGCCTTTTGAGCCGTTGTCTTGAGCGAATTTGATGTATTCTTCTATTTGGGTGCGGGTGAAATTGGCTTTTGATGCATTGATGCACTTAACGATTGCGCCTGCTTTGATTGAATCTGTGAAGACTTTAAAGTCAGATTGCTTTGCTATGTTTGTGATGTCAATTAATTCAAGTGCGAAGCGCAAGTCCGGGCGGTCTGTGCCGTATTTTTCCATTGCTTCGTCATATGTCATTCTTTCGAAAGGAGTTTTAATTGTTTTGTTAATTGCTTTTTTCCAGATAAATGCAATAAGCCCTTCGCAGACTGCTAAAACATCGTTTTCATCTACAAATGACATTTCAATGTCAATCTGAGTGAATTCCGGCTGGCGGTCTTCTCTCAAGTCTTCGTCTCTAAGGCAGCGTGCGAGCTGGTAATAGCGATCGAAGCCAGCTATCATAAGAGCTTGTTTGTATAATTGCGGGGATTGCGGCAAGGAGTAGAATTTTCCGGGATGAATGCGGCTTGGTACGATGTAATCTCTTGCTCCTTCAGGAGTGTGTTTTAGCAGCAATGGAGTTTCGATTTCCAGGAAGTTTAGGCTGTTTAAGTATTCCCTTGTAGCTTGGGCTGCGTTGTGGCGGATGATTAATTTGTTTTGCATGCTTGGGCGGCGCAGATCAAGGTAGCGGTATTTTAATCTCGTTGCTTCGTTTGAGATTTTGAAGTCATCTATTTCTATCGGAGGGACGGCTGCCGGGTTTAAGATGGTTAATTGGCTGATGAAAACTTCTATGTCGCCTGTCGGCAAGTTGGGGTTTTTCATGCCTGCTTTTCTTGGTTTTACTGTGCCTGCAACTTGGATAACGTCTTCTCTTCTTAGATTGTCTGCTGATTTGTGCGTGCTTTTATCAAATTCCGGGTCAAAGACGATTTGAGTTAAGCCGTAGCGGTCTCTTAAGTCGATGAAGATTATTCCGCCATGGTCTCTGCGCGAATGAACCCAACCGCACAGAGTTGCTTTTTTGTTTACGTCTGATTTCTTTAGTTCGCTGCAGGTGTGTGTTCTTAACATAAGAAAGAAAATATTGTAAAGGGTTTATAAAGGTTGTGAGGGTTACTGATTATCTTCAACTGCTTTCAAAAAATCAAACAACAGCTCTTCCTTAAAAGCAGGCACAATTACCTGCATGCCGACGGGGATGTCGTTTATTTTTCCGATTGGAATGACGCCGGCTGCTATTCCTGCGAGGTTTGCGGGGATTGTAAATGCGTCAATTGCGTAAGCGTCTTCCGGCTTGAGTTTGCTGCCTAATTTGTGAGGCAAGTCAGGAGTTACGGGAGTTATTATCAAATCAACCTGTTCGAATGCTCTGTCAAAGTCTTTTTTGATTAGTTTTTTTGTTGCTAATGCTTTTCTATAGTATTGCCCGGCGTGTTCTGCTCTGCTAATTTCTTTGCCTCCTAAAATTCTTCTTAGAACTTCCTCGCCGCATGAATCTTCTATTCTCTTTCCATAGCGTCTGCCATCAAATTTTCTTGTTGCTGAGAAGAATTCCGTGTAAACAATCGGATAATAAGTTTGAACGCCTAGATGAGTGTATTTCAATGACACGTTTTTTATTTCTGCGCTTAGTTTTTTTGCGATTTGTTTTGCTGAATTTTCTATTAACGAGTAAATTTCTTTGTTTGTGCAGAGTTTTTTAAATTCGTTGCTTAAGCCGATTGTTAGCTTTTTTATAGGTTTGAATTTTGTGTAGGAATGGACTGGTTTGTTGTAAGTTGTAGGATCAGCGTCTGAAAAGCCAGAAATTATTTCCATCAATAAAGCTGCGCCGTAGACGTCTGGTGATAAAGGGCCAATCTGATCCAATGACATGGATAAGTCGATTAAACCATAACGTGAAACTCTGCCGTAGCTTGGTTTGATGCCAACAATTCCGCAGTGAGAGGCTGGATTTCTTATTGAGCCGCCTGTGTCTGTGCCAATAGATAAGTCACATAATTCTGCGGCAACTGCAGCTGCGCTTCCTGAAGAAGAGCCGCCTGGAACTACTGCTGGTGCTTTGGGATTTTTTGTCGGGCCAAAAGCGCTTGTTTCGCCGGAAATGCCGCAGGCAAATTCATCGCAATTAGCAATGCCAATTATTATTCCGTCTTCGTCTTTGATTTTCTTTACTACGTCTGCGTCAAATGTAGAGTAGTAGTTCTCTAATGTTTTTGATGAGCAGCTTGCAGGCATTCCAGCGACGTTAATGACTGCTTTTACTGCGACTGCCAAGCCAGCCAGCTTGCCTGCGCGTTTTTGTTTTAATTTTTTATCAACTTCTTTTGCCTGGGCTAAGGCTTCTTTTTCTGCTACGTAAAGGAAAGCGTTTAATTCTTTGTTCTGCTGCCTGATTTTTTTTAGAAATTGCTTTATGTTTTGCTCTGCGGTGAGTTTGCCTGATTTTAGCTGCTGGAGTTTGATTTCTGTTGTTGATGGCATTTTAAATTATATTTAATTTTTTGAAAACATACTTAGCAACGGGTACTAATTTAAGTTTCTTTATCTGTTTTTTGCTGTACCAGCGCATGCTTTTTGCTTCGTGATCATATTTCTTAACTTTGCCATTTGCTGTGCATGTGTAGATATACCAATAATGGCCATTGTGGAAGGAGTCGCGATCAAATTTGAGGAATTTTTTATTAATTATTTTCTTGTATTTTGTTAAGGTTAAGCCGGATTCTTCCTTGACTTCTGCTTTTAGCGCTTGTTCCGGTGTTTGGTTTTTTTCTACATGGCCACTGACGAAAGAGAAGCCGTGAGGCGGAAAAACGCGGTCCATTATCAAATACTTGCCGTTTCTTTTTATTATTGCCCCGACAGAAGTTGCCATTTTAGCGGAAAGTATTTTTCAAGCCATGCCACCATTCGTTTGGATCTGTGTGTTCAAGCTCTTTTGCAAGACGCTTGGCTGAAGGTGTACGCAAGTGCTTGTTGATGTTGTTTATCCAATCCTGTGCATCATGGTAGCCGATTTTAATGTATTCCCTAGCTTGAGCAAGATTTTCCAGCAAATCAGCGTCTCTTGCCACTATGGCTTCTTTTGTTTTTTGCTCCTGGAATTCTTTGTGCATGGCGAATAAATCACCTCCAAACTCGCCAAGGGAGCCTGCTTGTTCTTTGCTGACTTTTTTTTCTGCTTCCCTAAAGTCTATGTAACGATGGCCTACTTTATGCAGATCGTTGATGCGGGTTTCATGCATATCATGGAAAAGGCACATCAAAGCAACTTTTCCTGCATCGACTTTTTCCAGTTTAGCCAAGAAGTAACCAACTACAGCTGTGCGGAAGATGTGTTCTGCTACTGTTTCAGGGTCTTTAATGTTAATTGTCCACCAGCCGCTGCGCTTGACGCGCTTTAAGTTTCCAGCCTCGTACAGAAAATTTGCAATTTTCTTATGATCTACCATTTTTTCTTTTCTGCCTGGATGCAGTCGTCTTTTACGCTCGGAGCGTTTTTAAGCATTCTTTCTCTAAAGTCGGGGTTTGTGATGAGCTTTGATCTTGGGTCACGGATGTTTTGGTTGCGCTTTACTTTGAAGTCTGGTTCAATCTTTTCTGCTTTTTCTAGTTCTTTAATGAAGCTGTCCATGATTTTCTTTGCCTGCTTTGCGATTTGTTGTTTGTCTAGCATTTTGTTTTAATCCATTTGTCATTCATTTTAATTTTATCTGTTTTGTTTCCAAAAACTTGTGGTTTTTGAAACCCAAAAATTTCTTTGAAATTTTTTAAGGTTTTTAACTTTTATTTTATTTTTATTAATTAATTTTTATTTAATCCTGTGTTTTAACTTTAAATCCAAAACCAAATCTTCCAACTTTCTTAAATCGTATTTAACTGAATCAAACTTTCTGCGAATTTCATTGTCGCGGAAGTCGAAGGCTAAAAGTTCGCCGTAAATTGAATCAACGAGATTTTTTATCTCAATTACTTCGGCATAGCGGTCTTTGCCGGCTAGGTAAACGGCTTTTCTTACGAGCTCGCCTGATAAGTCGCATAAGCCAAGTACATAGTAAAATGTTGGGATTGCAAGATCTTTTTTTGTTGCCAGGCGTTTGCTGTGGATGACGGAAAAATAAAGCAAGGCTTCTGCGTATTCCTGCAAAGCAACTTTGTAGCTGCCTTCTGTGAGCAGGAATTCATCATTTCCTGCTAATTTTTGCAAGGCTGTTTTTTCTTTTTTTATTTCTGCTATCAGATGCTCAGCTTGTTTAAGCTCGTCTCTGTGGACTGCGTAGATTATCTGCTTGCTGAGCTTAAGAACGTCTCTGCTTTTCTTAATCAAAAGCTCGCGCTTTGAGTCGTAAGCGAGCATTTCCTTTCGCATGGCATCAACATCAGCTTTATTTAACATGGGGGTTTTTATTGGATTAACCTATATAAAGCTTATGGATTATTAAATAATGTGGGATAAGGTTTATAAATAAAAGAGTTTTATCTTAATTTTAGGTTAATAAGCTTAAAACACTTAAAAATCGCTTCACGATTTTTGGTGTCTTATAAACTCCGCAGGAGTTTAAAAGAGAGGCAGTTCATGGTAGAGCAATCAACAGCTTTTGGAGGAGCAATACAGTTCTTAGATAGAATTGGAGTGTATGATATTGTTCTGCCGTTTCTTCTTGTTTTTACGATAGTTTTTGCAATTCTTGAGAAGACAAGGGTGCTTGGAGTAGAGAAAGTAGAAGGGAAGGAGTATACGAAAAAGAATCTGAATGCAATTGTGGCGTTTGTAATTGCGTTTATTGTTGTTGCAAGCACGAGCCTGGTCAGGGCAATTAATGAAGTCGTTGCAAACACTGTGCTGTTATTAGTGCTTGTTGTGTCGTTTTTGATGCTTGTTGGAGTGTTTTTGGGAACCGGAGAGGTTACTTTGGAAAAGTTTCCAGGATGGATGAAGTTCTGGATGTTTATCATATTTATAGCAATTGTAATAATATTTTTGAAGGCAATTGGCTGGCTGGATGCTCTCGGCTTTATTTTTACAAACCTGCAGATAGACTGGGCAGCAACGTTAGTTTTATTAATTATAATAATATTATTCATCTGGTTTGTAACAAGAGAAAGCAAGCCAGCAGCGCATGCAAAGGAGGGACATTAAGATGCCATATCACACTGGAGGAGGAGCATTAAGTCAGCTTGGTTTTATTATGCAGCAGTATGGGATAACGGATGCAATTTTGCCGTTCTTATTGATATTTACCATAATTTTTGCTGTGCTGAACAGAATCAAGCTTTTTGGGGAGAATAAGAAAGCTATAGATACGATGATTGCTCTGCTTATTTCAATTTTAACTGTAGTTCCGCATTTGACCGGAGATTACCCTGTTAATTATGATCCGATAAGGATAATAAACACGCTTGTGCCTAGCGCGGCTGTGCTTGGGGTTGTTATAATACTAATACTATTTTTAATGGGCATGTTTGGAAAAGAGTTTATTGGAGGGGGCGCTCCAAACTGGATAGCAATTCCAATACTGCTAGTTTTGCTTTACATATTTGGAGGAACAGTTGGATGGTGGACTACGCCTGACCAGACATTTGGAAGCTGGTTTGGGGACATTGCTTCGCTTGTAGTTATAATACTTGTGTTTGGGCTGATTTTGTGGTTTATAACATCTGAGCCGACTAAAACACGCGGAGAAAATATGGTGGAGAAGCTAGGCAGATGGTTTTTCAGGTGAAATAAATGGCAACTTTCCTTGAAACAATTGGTGTATTGGATTATTTCTCTGCGCTATTTGCAGCTCTGCTTGTTTTTGCGATTGTTTTTGCCATACTGCATCAAACCAGATTGCTTGGAGAGAATAAGGCTGTGCAGGGACTTATTGCAATATTGTTGGCGATACTTGTACTTTTAAATGAGGATTTGATAAATTTGGTTAATTTCATATCTCCGTGGTTTGTGATTGTGTTCGTGTTTTTGATTCTACTGCTGTTAACGTACAGGCTGTTTGGGATATCGGAAGGAAGCATAGTAAACTTCATGACGCATGACAGAACAGTCAACTGGGTTTTGCTTGCGATTGGCATCATAATCTTATTAGCAGGGATATTCAATGTTTTTGGGGAAAGGGCGCTGCAGGCGAGAGAAGGAGTCAATGAAACTAATAGTGAAGTGAGTGATGGCGGTGGGTTTACTTCGAATGTGTTTAATACATTATTCCATCCTAAGATGCTGGGACTGATACTGGTTTTAGCGATTGCTGTTTTTGCAGTAGCGTTTTTAGGAGGGCAGGGAGCATAGTATATTAGCAGAGTGTTAGGAGAACTTAGAGTTATTTTTTCTTCATTGATTTTGACATTCTTGAGAGCTCGGCTACGCTTTCTGTAAGCTCTGGAATAACGTCTTTAAAGACGCCTTCAACTGCTTTTAGTTCTGAGCTGACGTCGCGCATGTGCATGTCATATTCGCCTATTTTGCCGAGAACGCCCTGCCTTAGCTGGTTGAATTCTTCTTTTAATGATGAAACGGCGTCTTTTAATTTCTGCAAGTCTGTTTCGACGCTTTCCTTCCAGGAAACTATTTTTTTAACCTCTCCGATAAGCTCTTCCCATTTTTCACTTACAACTGCCTCTGCAACTTCATGGATGTGCTCGTCTTCCGGCAGAGTAACGCCTTCAACGTGAGACTGAGGATAGGCAGATTCCTGAGCGTATTGTTCCTGCGGATAATCTTCGGGCGGAGGGGGCATGTCCGGCTGGGGAGAAATATTTGCCAAGTCGGCTTGAGACATTGCATCAAAAACCTGCTGGGTTGAGAAGCCCTGTTTTTGTAAAGTCTGCACGATCTGGTTATCGGTAATGCCCTGCTGGCGCATCTGTAAAACAAGCTGCATGGGAGATTGTTGTTTGCTGAATAATGCCATTTGCTCACCTTTTTAAGTTTAAACGCCTATTGATTTTATAAATCTTTCTTGGTTTAGTTGTCACAGAAACCCCGGTTTCTGTGACACAAAAAAGCTATGCTTTTTTCGTGTTTTTATTGTGGTTTTTAACTTTAATTTAAATTTTTATTTTAACCTGTTTTGTTTCCAAAAACTTGTGGTTTTTGAAACCCAAAAATTTCTTTGAAATTTTTTAAGGTTTTTAACTTTTATTTTATTTTTATTTATTATTTTTAAGGTTTTGTTTTAAAAACTTAACTTTTTATTTTTAATTATGCGCCGCATAAAAACATGATTTATCGATAACACCATGTGCTCCGCAGCCTATTCTTCTTCTGACTTTTTCAGCACTTCATTTACCTTTTCTTCAACTATTTTGTCGATTTCTGCTCTTGAAACAAATCTTGTAAGGTTCCATAGCTCAAGGTAGCGCTTGATGGTGTTAAGCTCGTCTTTTCCAGCCGTTAGTTTTAACTCGCGTATTACCAGCTCGAGTTTGTCTGTTAAAAGCTGAATTTCCCGCTTTAGCTCGAGTATATCTGAATTAGCAACACGCAAGGTTTCTGTGTTTTTTTTGTTAGAGGATACGAAGTTGCTTTCAAGCAGCTCAAGCTTGCGGTTAATGTTGTTTATTTTTTCTTCTGCAAGGCGGATGCGAGTGCTTAAAGTTGAGATGTCGGCTGTTATGGGGGCGTCTGGAGGCGCTGCTTGACGGGAAAACAATCCTCTCTTTTGCTCCTGCTGATTTTGGTTTGGCATAGGGTGCACAAAGCTTAACTTTACATTAACTTTACAACTACTATACGCTTATATTTTAAGAGGAAACATTATTAAATAATAAAGGTTTCTCTGCATTATTAATGTATATGGTAAATAATAGGGTATTAAAGGTAAAATAAGCTTATTGTGAAGGAAGGGGAGTATGGCTATGTTTGAGAAAAAAGCGTGTTTTGCGTATGATGTAGCAAGAGAAGGGGAAGATAAAGTTTTGAGAATAGACTG
>CAYJSO010000032.1:0-8685 GCA_964372795.1 uncultured Methanosarcinales archaeon | reverse complement strand
AAGCATGTCAAAGTTTTTGATGGCTGAGAAGATAGGGGTTATTGTAACAACAAAGCCTGGACAAAACAATTTTAAAGGGGCTATGGAGTTAAAGAAAAGGCTTGAAAGCGAGGGAAAAGAAGTGTTTGTTTTCATGTGCGAGACACTTGATATTAGGCAGCTTGAGAATTTTCCATTCGTTGAGTGCTGGGTGAATACTGCCTGTCCCAGGATAATTGAGGATACTGAGCTAGCAATGATTAATTTATGGGATTTGCGCAATACGGTTATGAAAGGGTTTGGGGTTAAAGTGGTTTAAATCATTAAATTTATAAATAGAAATTGTTTTCTATCTTAACATAAAGGGAGTGAAAATATGGATTGGAAGAAATTGCTCATTGTATGTTTTCTAATTGCAATTGTTGTTCTAGTTGGATGCAAGAAGAAGGTTAAAGAAGAAGTAAAAGTTGAGCAGCCTAATGTTGAGGGGAATAAAACAGCTATGCAGGGGGCTGCAAAGGAAACTGAAGCAAAAGCCTGCAAAGACAACAGTGAATGCGCAGAAGGGCAGCTTTGTATTAACAAAAAATGCGGCACTTTAGCCGGGCTTTATGCCTGCGAAAACAAATGCAAACCAACCAGTGTTATTGTTCAAACAAGCGACGGACAAACGCTTGAATTAAAGCCGGGCAAAGGCAGCTATACTGGAGCAGGCGCTCTGGAGTTCTTTGTTGAGGGGAGTGAGTACTGCAAGGATGCAGTTGTCGTGCCGTTTAAGATAACTAGGAACTATTACGGCAAGATGATAAGCCAAGAGTATATTACTGTGGCAGAAGGAAATACAAGCGGCGTGTTAACACACCCCAACATAGAGAAGATGCAGTTTAAGCTGACGGTGAAGAGTGTAAGCTGCAGTTGATTAAAGTATTGGCTGGGGTTCGTATTTGGCCTGTTCTGAGTATTTTTCTAGTAATGCCGCGGATTTAACTGTTACATCATTTATCTGCTCAAAAGCTGCTCCTAAAAGCCTTTTGCCGCCAGCAAGAATGTCATTTATTTTTTCAGCAGTAATGCCATTGCTCTGGAATGCAGAATCAGCTGCTAATCTTTGAACCAAATCGTTATCAATGCCTGCTTCACGCATTTCCCTAGCAACTGCAGTCGCATGCCTCTTTATTGCCTCATGAGCAACTTCTCTTCCAAGACCATGCTCAAGTGCGAGCATCAATATCTGTGTTGTTGCCAGGAAAGGCAAATAACGATCAACTTCTTTTGAGATAACTGCCGGGTAAGCGCCCATGTCATTCAAAACGTTAAGAGTGGTTTCACAAATTCCATCGGAAGCAAAAAATGCGCCCGGAATTGCAACCCTCCTCAAAGCAGAATCTGAAACATCTCCTTCTTCCCACTGGCTGCCAACGAGACTAGAAATCATATTATTATAGCCTTTAACTATTTCTGCTAAACTCCAAATGCGCTCGCTGCTTCTAGTGTTCATTTTATGCGGCATTGCTGTAGAGCCGGTTTGCCCTTCTGCAAAGCCTTCTGTGACAAGCTCGTAGCCGGCCCTCAATCGCATATTAACTGCAAAATTTTGAGCAGCAGAAGCAACTTCAACCAAACGGGAAGTAAGTGCATAGTCAAGCGAGCGGGGATAAACCTGCCCAGGCGCATCTAAAACTTTCTTAAATCCAAGAAGTTCTGCAACTTTTTTTTCCAGAGCCTGTACTTTTTCTCTGCTTCCAAGCAAAGTCAACATATCTGATTGTGTGCCTACTGGGCCTTTTATTCCGCGAAGTGGGTAGTCATCGATAAATCTTTCAAATGCCGGCATATGAAGGTAAAGCTCTTCCGCCCACATGGCAAATCTTCTGCCTAACAAAGTTGGCTGCGCTGGCTGATGGTGCGTTCTTGCTGTAATGACAATGCCAGAATAATCGCGTGATTTGTCGAGCAAATGCCTTAATATTGAAACATATTTACCAAAAACTAATGTTGCGGCTTGATTTATTTGCATTTGCTCAACATTATCGGTTAAATCGCGAGCAGTCATGCCCATGTGAATTAATTCTTTTGCACCAGCCGCTTCTACAAAAGCTTCTATTCTAGCTTTTACATCGTGCTGTCTTTTTTCCTCAATTTCTTTTATTCTAACAAAATCTACTTTATCTTTAGCTGCTTCGTATTTTGCAATTTCTTCCTGGGGGATATCTAAACCTAGCTCGCGCTGTGCTTTTAAAACAGCGATCCATAAGTTACGCTCAGCAATTACTCTATTTCGGGGAGAAAAAATTGCACACATTTCTTGGGTTGCGTAGCGATCTGCTAAAATGTCTAGTATTTTTTCTATTTCTGGCATTTTTATCTCACTTTAAAAGCAGACTGCGGGCTGTGCTTGAAGCAGCGCATGTGTTTGCCATCGCGCTCGCCTGTCAGCATTGTCATGTTGTTTGCTCTTGCAAATTCTACAACAGCTCCATCACTAGCAGAGCCCATTGGATTGTAGATGACTGGCACAGTTAAATTTAATCGCTCTTCTACGAAACGAAGCTTATCTCTGATGGTTGTTCCTTCAGCTTTAAGAAGTTCTGCAAGATCTCCTCTTCCAAGAAAATCTTCTCGCTGCATCTGATAAGGAAAGTTAGCCTGCCTTCCAATTACAACCTCTATTTCCTCTGGTGTTGCTACTTTTAACGCAGCTGTGTCCGGGAAAAAGCCGTCTGAAACCATGTAGAGAACAGCATTTAGACTGTCCGGCATTGAAGCAATTGGCGTACTGAGATACTGAACAAGAAAGTATGCAACTGCTTTTTCCATTGCTTGGTAAGCAGCAGTTATTCTGTCTGAAGCGCCGCCTGAAATGCCCACTGCTATCGTGCCAGCGTCAGTTGGATGCACAAAACAAATTGAATTTGAGTAGCGCGTGTCAGCTACTTTAAATCCAAAAACAATGTCATCGAGAACTTTATCTGTAACGTTGTTGCCTGCTACTGTTTTTAAGTCTGAGCGCTGCAAGGGAGGAATCCTCTCCTGCAAAACGTAGCCGTCTATGCCGTGCTGGATATCCATATTTATTATGTCAAAGTCTGGGTCAGTTAACTTGAATACAAGGGGCGGTTTACTTGCGCCCAAAAGAATTTCTGCTGCGCCTTCTTCGTATTCCAAAGCAACGACGCCATCCTGCTTTTTCTTTCCTGTTTTGCCGACCATCGCAATTGCTGATTCTTTTGTAACTAGCGGAACTCCAATTACGCCGCCAAAACGAGCGACTTCATCAACTCCGCTTGCTGCTCTGTATTCTTCTGCCCTGTCATCAAAGCCGTAAGCTGCGCCGCAAGCGCCTGTGTGCTTGAAAATGCCTGTGCCGTTTGTTGTGAGCATGAAGCGAGCTGCTGCAAGCACATCAAGATGATTAACAAAGCCAACTGGTCTGTCTGGATTTAAAAGCTTGAATCTTTCTCCTGTTTTAACCCAAGCTGCAGCGTTAGCCATTGCTTCGCCGTACTTTAAAGGAGATACAGGGCCGTGAAATGTTGACGGCACATCATTAGCATCGTAAAAAGTTAAATCAAAGCTACTTACATCACGTAGTTTCATTTTAATCTACCTCCAAATTATTTACCATCGTTTATCCCCCTAACTTGTGCAGCATAAAATCCAGCGATTTTTGCATCATAAGCAGCAGTTGTTTCAAAAGCTTTGTGTGCAAGTGCTAAGCGCTCTTCAAACATCAAGCCGCCGTTTGCTTTTATTTTTTCTGCAATAGGCATGTAATCAGCTGGATCAACAACGACTGTTACCCATTTGTGGTTTTTTGCGGCTGCCCTTATTAACGCTGGGCCGCCAATGTCTGTTTTTTCTACTACTTCGTCTATTGTTGCGTCTGGCTTTCCTATTGCTTCTTCTACGGGATAAAGATTTACAACAACTAAATCAATTGGAATAATTTCATACTCTTCTGCGTCTCTTTGGTCTCTCACATCATCACGCCGCACTAAGATTCCGCCATGCACTTTTGGATGCAATGTTACAACGCGATGCCCGAATAAAGGCGGAGATTTTGTGTACTCACCTACATCTTTTACTGAGATGCCTGCAGCTTCAATTGTTTTTGCAGTGCCGCCACTTGATAATAATGCAACGCCTGCTTCTTTCAGCATAGCTGCCATAGGGACGACGCCTTCTTTGTAATAAACGCTCAGCAAAGCTGTTTTTACTGGGTAGATATCTGACATTTTTAATTCACCTCGAAGGATAATTGTTTGTTTTTGGAATATATTCCTCTGCTTACTAGAGTTATGCCTGGCTGCTCTGTAATTTCGCCAGCAACTCGTACTTCCAAGTCGTGATCGCGAAGAACAGCAAAGACTTTATCAGCTTCTCTTGTCATTATAAGCAAGCCTTGGCCCATGTTCCATGTTCTGTAAGCTTCTTCGTCTGTTACTTTTCCCATCTGCTGTATCTGGCTCATTGATTCTGGAGGATCAAAAAGATCAAACAAAGTTGCACCATAGCGCTCGACGCTAAGCAATCTGCCTAGCTTTTCTGGAATTCCGCCGCCTGTTATGTGAGCGATGCCAGTAACATTTGCTTTTGGTTCACTGCTATAACCGCCTGTTAGAGCAACGATAGCGCGAGTGTAAATCGTTGAAGGAACATTTAATCGATGTGCAAATTCTAGGTGTGCGTCATGCCAGTTAGAGCCATATTGCTGCTCAAGAATTTTTCTTGCTAATGACAAGCCATTTGAGCGGAAGCCTCTTTCTCTGACTGCAATAACCAGTTGTTTTGGAAGAATACCTCTTGGATTTATTAATCGCCCTTCTTTTGCAAACCAGACGCATGTTGCATTCCAGTTGTAATTTGAGCGACGCATCTTTTCAAGCTGTTGGACAAATTTCTGTTCTGGTTCAGCCATTTCTGCGAGTGCCGCTTGCTTTTTTGTGTCATCGGTTTCTACCAAGTAATTTGCTAATGCTTTAATGCTTTTTACATTATCATCGCGCAGATTTAATCCAATGTAACCTAAAACAAGATGATCAAGGAAGCCATTGCTGCCATAACCAGCTACCCTGCTGCCAAGCTCTGCTGTTTCTCCATTTATAACAGCAACTTTTGCCTGCTTTGCTGCAGATACCAAGCCACTTGCAAGCTGCTTTGCAATCTCAAGGCTCAGCTTGCTGAAGTCTATAACAGAAGCAAAAAGAACTGGCTCTGCGCCATCGCGAGCAGCATCATCGCAAACCATTGCAACTAAATCATTAGGGGTCAAGTAAAAGCCGTCATTTAAACGTTCAGTTGCTTCTACTTTTGTGCCAATTCCATCTGAGCATGCTCCTAAAATGCCTGTAAAATTAGTTAATCGAGTAAAACGCACGCCAGAAAAGGTTTCGTTTGGTGTTATTACTTCACCCAAAATTCCTCTTCTGTTTTCCCATGTTCTTTGTGCTGCTTCAAATAACAAACGAGATGCTTCTTTCTTTGCTTCATTGTCAACGCCAGCTTCCTTATAGTCCATCTTTGTATTCAACTCCTTTTGGGACTGGTTTGTCGTCGAAGTAAAGCATATTGTCATTTCCAAATCCAAATCTGCCAAAAACAATTAACTTTAAAGTTTCTGGGAAAATCTTCCAGTCGCCTGCTTCTTTTAGCCTGTTTTGGTGTTCTGTTGCTAATCTAACCAGTAAAGATTCTCCTTCTGTCAGCACTACACCTAATTTCTGCTTTTCACGTATTCTTTCTATTGAAACTCTTTTAATAGCTTCGTAATCCGCTCCGTCGACTGTAACTTCTAAAGGCTCGCTAACCATTGCAATTGGGCCGCCATCAATTTCTTGAGTAACAAAGTGCACAGTAGAGCGAATTGTTTTTTCTTCAGCCAAAATTGCTTTTGCGACTGGAACCCAGCCTAAGCCGGTGTATGCTCTTCTACTTGTTGCGGGATTAATAACACGTAAATCAGCAGGATGAACGTTAAGCATGTCGTAATGGCCTTCTAACTCGCGTGTAACACGCCAGTCATAGCCTGCGAGAACAGCGAAATCTATTCCAGATGTTTGAAATTCGGTTCTTATTAATTTATCGTGATCGCGACGGGCTGCTAAATTTTTTTCATCAACATCAAGCTCACGGCAGACTGCACGCAGATCGTGAATCAATAACGGCCTACCATAGCGTTTAGCAATCTCTGCAGCGTTTGATTCTGGGTTATCGGAAACAATAAGAGCAACGCGGTAATGGTGATTTGTTTTTTGTTCGTGCTCTATTATTTTAACCAAGTTTGTTCCAGAGCCGGACATTAAAGCGCCTACTTTCATAACACCGTCACCTGAAGTCCAGATTGGAGTGATTTCCTGCATTTTATTTACCTCTTAAAATAACCAACTGCATTCTTAAATATTTGAAGCCCAGCACCCCGCACAGGCAATGTTGCAGTTGTATGGCTGCTTCTTACATATAAATCTTTTGTGCGAGTCCATTGCGGATGAGCAGTATAATCTTGGTTTGCTTCGGGATGGGGCATCATTCCAAGAACTCTGCCGGTTGGATCGCAAACAGCAGCGATGTTTGCAACTGAGCCGTTTGGATTTGTTGGGTATGTTGGTTGCAGAAGACCGTGACTGTTAACATATTGCATAACTATTTGATGATTTTCTTGCAAAGCTGCCAAAGTTTCAGGATCTGCAACAAACTTTCCTTCGCCATGGCGGACAACTAAGTCGAGAGCAGCCATTTCTTTAGTAAAAACAGAAGGAGAAGATGAATTAACCAACAGATGAACCCAGCGATTTTCAAATTTGCCAGAATCATTTGCTGTTAGCGTTGCCTGCTGCTCCCTGTAATTGCTGCCAACAGCCGGCAATAATCCTAGTTTTACAAGAAACTGGAAGCCGTTGCAAATGCCAATGACGAGCTTTTCTTTCTCTGCAATAAAACGCAGCAAAGCTTCATAAAGCCTGGAGCTTCTTACTTTGTTAGCAAGAACAATTCCAGAGCCTAAGTCATCGCCGTAAGAAAAGCCACCGGGAAAAGCAATAATCTGGTAAGGTGCTAGTGTTTTTTCTCCTGAAACAAGTTCGTTTATATGAACTCTTTCTGCTGTTGCGCCTGCGCGATCAAAAGCTTGCGCTGTTTCACCGTCACAATTAATTCCGTGTCCTGTAACGACTAATGCATTTACCATTTTTGGAAGGGCTCCTGCCAAGATTCTTTTAATTTAGCAACATCTGCATAAACAACGGATCTTCCTTCAAGCCCAGTTATTCCGAATTTGTTGTCAGAAGTCGTCTGTCCGATTTTAGAATATGGAACGGCTTCCATCGCTGCTTCAAACTGCTCTTTAAATTGTGGAGCAACTGTCACAACAAATCTGCTTGCTGATTCTGAGAAAAGTATTACGTCATTTTGATCTGTTGTTGCAACAACTCTTCTTAAATCAATTTCCATTCCAAGGCTGCCAGCAAATGCAGTTTCCGCCAGTGCAACAGCTAAGCCGCCATCACTAACATCATGGCAGCTTGCTACTAAATCTTTTTTAATTGCATTATGCAAAGCATGATATGTTTGTTTTGCTTCCGCTGCATTTACTTTTGGAACATTTGCTCCAAGCTCATCATGCAATTTATAGTATAATGAAGCTCCAAGCTCGTCGTTTGTTGTGCCAATAACATAAACTAAATCTCCTGCTTGCTTTGCATCCATTGAAACGCAATGCCTAATATCATCAACAACACCAACTGCTGTTATTAATAGTGTTGGCTTTACTGAATAGCATTTGCCGTCTACAACTCTGTCGTTGGACATGCTGTCTTTGCCTGAGATGAAAGGAGTTTCAAATGCGACTGCCATGTCGTAGCAAGCTTGAGCTGCCCTTACTAATTGTGCAAGCTTTTGTTTGCCGTCTTCTACACCAACTGTTTTCGGCCAGCAGAAGTTGTCAAGCAAATAAATTTTATCTGGATCAGCGCCGACTGCAACTGCATTGCGGATAGCTTCGTCTATTGCCAATGCTGCCATGTGATAAGTGTCAATTGTGCTGTATCTTGGGTTGATGCCAGACGCAATCGCCAAGCCCCGGAATGAATCTGCTAATGGTTTTAGAACGGCAGCGTCGCTTGGGCCATCATTTTGCGCGCCCATTAAAGGCTTTATTACAGACATCCCTTGGACTTCATGATCATATTGACGAATAAGCCATTCTTTTGATGCAATGTTTGGATTTACAAGCAAACGCTCCAGTGTTCTTGTGTAATCGCGTTCTTTAATATGGAATTCTGGCTCTTTTAATGCAGGGGCAGCCCATTCTGCCTGCAGTTGCAATTGCGGAGCGCCATCGTGCATGAAGTGCATATCAAGATAAGCAACTGTGTTATTGTTTTGAGTAACATGGAACTTTTCTGTGTTTGTGAATTCGCCGAGAACAGTTGCTTCTACGCCATGCTTTTTCATTATTTGCAGGAATTGCGGGAGTTTTTCTTGAGGAACTGCAAATGTCATGCGTTCTTGGGATTCGCTGACTAAGATTTCCCATGCTGATAGTCCCTGGTATTTTAAAGGAACGTTGTTTAATTCAATTTTTGCGCCGCCGCTTTCCTTTGCCATTTCTCCAACTGAGCAGCTTATGCCGCCAGCGCCGTTGTCAGTTACAGAATTGTACAATCCTAAATCTCTTGCTTCTAGCTGAGCGTCAAGCAAACGCTTTTCATT
>CAYJSO010000031.1:0-8693 GCA_964372795.1 uncultured Methanosarcinales archaeon | reverse complement strand
GCCGTTTATGATCGGCTCAAATCTTTCAGCGTAAAATGGATTGTCGCGCTTTTGCTTTGCTAAAACGCAGGTTTCATGAGGGAAATCGTAGACAATTGTGGGCTGGATCAGCTTGTCTTCAACCAGTTCTTCAAATATTAATGTGATTGCAATTCCGCGTGAATAGTCGCCTTGGTATTCTATGTTGTAGTTTCTCATTATGGTTTTTATTTGATCGTCGCTCAGCTTTTCAACGTCGATTTTTGTGTGTTTTTTAATTGCCTGGACCATAGACATGCGCTTCCATGGGCGTTTGAAGTCGATGAGTTTGCCTTGGTAAGTTGCTTTTGTTGTGCCTAGGACTTTTTTGACAACAAATTCAACCATTTCTTCAGTTAAGTCCATGTTCTTTTTGTAATCTGCAAAAGCCCACATTGTCTCCAGCAGAGTAAATTCCGGATTATGTGTTCTGTCGATGCTTTCATTTCTGAAGTCTTTTGAGAACTCAAAGATTTTTTCAAATCCACCAACAACAAGACGCTTTAGGTAAAGCTCGTTTGAGATGCGCATGTAAGTGTCCATCTTTAGTTCGTGCATAAATGTTTTGAATGGGCGTGCGCTTGTGCCGCCGTAGACCGGCTGCAGAACGGGAGTTTCAACTTCCAGGAAGCCTTTTGAAACCAGGAATTCGCGGATTGCGCTTACTACTTTTGCTTTTTTTATGAAGATTTCTTTAACTTCCGGATTAGCAATTAAATCAAGATATCGCTTTCTGTATCTTATTTCAATGTCTTTCAGGCCGTGCCATTTTTCTGGCAAAGGGCGCAGAGATTTGCATAATAACTGGAAGCTTTTTACTAAAACTGTTATTTCGCCTGTTTTTGTTGTGAAGATTAAGCCTTCCAATCCCAGCCAGTCGCCCATGTCAATGAGTTTTAGCGTGTCGTAAGTGCTGCGCAGCGTGTCAGACTGGAAGTAAGCCTGTATTTTTCCGGTTTGGTCCTGGATGTGCATGAAAGTTATTTTACCGATTCTTCGCAAGCCAACTATGCGCCCAGCTACCCTTACTTTGTTCCTGGTGAATTTGTCCGGCTTTAGTTTTTTGAATCTATTTTTGATTTCGTCTGCGCTGTGAGTTGGGTTGTAGCCGTAAGGATATGGGTTAATTCCAAGCTTTAGAAGCTGCTGCCTTTTTCTGATTCTGTCCTCAATAAGCTCTTTTTCTGTGGGCATTTTTTGTGATAGTTTAGTTTTGTTTTTAAATATAGCGGTTGTACTGGTGTTTAGTTACTTTTATATACTTTGCCTTTTTTATTTAAGTTATGACTTACGATACCTATAGAGCAGATAGACTTAATAATAAAATAGAAGTGGTGGGAGACGTGTTAATACAACTAGAAAGTAGCCTAAGAGACGCGGAAACGGGGAAAATACATAAAGTGGCCTGATTTTACAGTTTAATTATTTTGTGTTAAAGTAAAATTAAAAACAAAAGAAATAATCACTCTTTTCTCGCCAATGTTATCTCAATGCTGCTCACTCTTACGTTTCTGCCTTCTTTGTTTGTGAACTCTTCGCTGTCTATTTTTATGTCTTTTATCGCTACCTGCTCTTCCAGAAAGCGTTTTGCAGATACTTCAGCGACGTCCACTGCTCTGCTTATGAACTTTCCTCTTGCCTTTACTATCACTTCATTTGCGCCTTTTGTTGTGAACTGCATGACTACGCCGGTCACATAGTTCATAAAGGGCTTTCCGCCAATGAAGATATTGTTGTCGTCTGTCATTGTTTGCACCCCCTAAGTTGCTTTTGTTTGTGTTTTAATTGCACGTTACTTAACCAGCTATCTTTTTCTTTTTCCTTGTTACAAAGCCAGCGATCATATTCACCAGCTTTTTGCTTCTTGCGTCGACGTATTTGTTCACTATTTTCTTGTTTGCTTCGAATTCTGTTGTAAATTCATCCGTGTAGCTTTGCATAAGTTCTCCTGTTATGCGTTTCACTTGCTTGGTTTTTATACGCCCCATTTGTGCTTAAAATACAATTATATCTATAAATTTTTGGGTGCATTTAGTTTTTCCTGGCGAACGGGATAATTGCCCTAATTCCGTTTATTTTAGAAAAATCCTTTGTATTTTCTGTGTAAATATGAAAGATGCCGTTTTCCAGCATTGTGGCTGCTATAAGTGCATCCCAATAATGTATATTTGAAGTGATGCTTATATCTAGGGCCCTCATTATAGTGATTTCACTTGGTTTTATTTTTATAATGCCTTCAAAATCTATTAACTTTTTGACTATTTTAGCTCCTTCTTCTTTTGATAAAGGTTTAGGTATTTTTTTAGTGACGCTCACAAAGAACTCTGAGAGGTTTTGAATGGAAACTGCGCATTTCCTCTTGCCGTCGATGCAAAAATCAAGCAGAATTTTTGCATTTTCTTGTTTTTCTTTCTCTGAGGCGTCGAAAGCGTACACTAGCAGGTTCGAATCTAAAAGAAAAGTATCAGTGCCTGTCATATAGTTCATCCCTTGATTTTATCTTTAATTTGCCCATATCGAATCCTTTTTCAATTAAAGCCTTGAGTTCGGCAGCTATCTCCTTCTGTCTTTTTTCTTCAGCCCATTTGTTAATTGCTTCTGTTACTGCTTCGCCAAGCTTGCCTTTGCCTGTGCCTTTTGTTTCTTTCACTGCTTTCCTGAATTGCCTTTCAATTTCATCGTTCACATTTATTGTTATTGTTCCCATTTTATTCATTTAGATTTAGCAAGTATTTAAATGTATCTATTTTGTAAATGTATTGTTGCTAGTTGCTAGCGTTTTTGAATTTTTTGCTCGTTTAGTTTGTAACTTTTGAGTGGTTAAGAATGGAAAGGTTTATAAAGGGGATTGATGGTGATTTAATAGATTGAATATGGCTGATGCTAATCCAAGACTGGAGTTTAGAGTGGGCGAGGTAGCTGGCAGTCTTCTTATAAGAGATGCTTTGGAATTCGGCTCTGCTTTTCTTTGCACAACATTAAATTTAGCTGGAGCCCCTTACGTAATGCCTGCAGCTTATAGGGCAATTATGAATCGTATAGGTGAATTAGAAGAAATAGAGCGCGGAGAAAAAGAAAGAAAGAAGATAAGTTTGAGTGCTACAGAAGATGCCGGAATAGTTCTTGGTGCGGTAGCAGGTTTAGCTGTGCTTGCTTTCGAAGGGTGGGCTTATTGGCGTGCTGTTTCGAACGGGCATCCTGGGTATCTGGCTATTCCAGCCGCTACAAACGCGTTGGCTTTATGGGGGCAAAGTACAGTTGATAGAGCGAAGACTATTTTAAGTGAGGGGGATTATGACAAAAGCTCTTGATTTGTTTAAGTGGTTAGTATTAGTAAGCTTTGTTTTTGTTATAGGGTGCAGTTCGCAATCTGATAGTGTAAACGAACCGCAAAGCAGCGATGTCTTAGTCTTCGAAGTAGACGCTTTGCAAACTCATGAGCCAACTACCAGCATGCTGACTTTTACTGTTGATGACAGAAAATATGATTCGTACAAGAGGTGGCTGGAGTATAATGAGCAGGAGATGAATAACGATAAATGGGATGCCTGGGTGAAGGGTGATGATCCAGGGGATTTTGATGAAGAAGAGGATGAAGATGTCGTAAAGTGCAAGGAGGATAACCCGTTTAATCTGACTGATGCTGAGCTGGATTGCGAGTGAATTAAGTAATTTCCAGGCTTACGAGTTCGGAATTATAGCCTAATGCGGCTAAACCGTTTTTAGTGTGCTCTTCGCATCGTTTTTTAGCTTCGTCCTGCGTTTTTTCTGTTATAGCCAGAGTTACGGCAAATACTGCGGCTGTTTCTGAGGTTGTTAAATCAACCTGGCTTTCGGGAATTGCCTGCTTTAATTCGTCTGCTTTTAAGTTAGCTTCTTGAGGCTGAAGAAGATTTGTTTTGAATTGCCATGTGCATTTGTGCTCTTCAGCTAAATCTTCAGCGCCTGCTGCAAAGCCAACGCGTTCAGCATCATAAAGTTCGCCTTCTGCAAACTGTTCTTTGAATAAAGCAGTTATTCCTAGGAGCATAGTTACGAGAACAATTGCCGAGAGGATTTTGGTTTCTTTCATTCTTTTTGGAGTAGATTTCTTGCTTTTTTTAAACTTATCTTTTTTAATAAAAACGAAAAGTATATAATCTGGCTTTGTTTTGTGGTATAAAAAGAGAGTGAGTTTATGGCTTCGAAGAAACAGCAAAATCAGGTTATTATCGCTATTTTAGCCATAATGGCTATTATTTTGATAGTTTTCATTTCTCAAGGCAGATTAATGAGTTCTGAAGAAAGCGCTGGGGAAGCAACTTCAATTGTCGTTGTAGCTAGTTTAAACGAAATGTGTAGAAAAGCTTGCGCTGAGGATGTTCCAGGCAGCACTTATAATTTTGATGCTTCGTGCAGGAATTTTGCCAATCAAATAGCTCAGGACAGCAGTTTTGCTCAGCGTTTGTTTGATGGAGCTACTAAGCCGGAACCTACTGTAAAATTTTCGTGCGGACCGGGGTTTGGCGTAACAGTGAGTATAAGGTTCTAAAATGGCAAAACAACAAAGTCAAGGTGAAAGAGTTGCTATAATTGGGATAGTTTCTCTCCTAGCGATTGCTGGTTTTGCGCTTGTTTTATTTCCTTTAGTTTCGGAGCAGGATGAGCAGGCTGGGCTAGCGACTGAAGGGCTTTCGACTACAACAACTACAACCTCCAGTGAAACGACAGCTTTTCCAACATTGTCACTTGATAGGACTTCTGATGGAAGCGCGCGTTTCTTAGTTAATGGTCGTGATTTAACTGAGGTGTGGCCAACTTTAAACTCGGAGCAGCAGGAAGCTTTGAGGAATCAAGTGCACGGGCTTGTTGGCGTGTTTGATGACATTATGAATCCGGATGTAAAGTTTATTTTGCCGCCCGGGTTTTCTTTGCTTGCAGCTCCTAAAGTTGTTGATTATGGCAGCTGGTGGAGTTGGGACAGAAGTTATTATGTTTGGGGGCCTTATATAAAGCCAGATCCAAATAAAAAGCCGCCAACTGCTGCGAAGAAAAAATATTGTGATGACTTTACAAATGCAGCTACTGCTGCGCTAACTATGCTGGCGAATCCTAAAGGAGAGGTGACATGCAGCGGTATAGGTGGTTATGGGAAGCATCCTAAAAGCAACACATATTTAGGATTTACAGGGCATGGTTCTGTTCTTGGAATTCCAGGCAGTACGGATCATGTTGCTGATGTTGGGTTCAAGCCAAATCCAGGATATGCACCAAATCCGCCGGAAGATACATTAGAGAAGGAGCTTAAGGCTATATGCAGCGACTTTAATAATGGAAATGTTGATTCAGGTAAAATTAGAGATTTGTGCGAGAAGTCAAAGATACTTTCTTTTGAAGTTTATGTAGAGAAGAGCATTGCAGATGATAAGTCGAGCAGCGATCCGGAGCATACAAGAAAAGAGAAGGTTGATGAGATGTTGAAGCCGGTAGAAAAGTATGCGAAGCCTTAACTGTTTTCTGCTTTTCTAAAGATATAAAATTAAAAAAGAAAAATTTAACTTAACAAGCCCGGGTTTACTTCTATTTCGCCTGGATTTACGTTAGTAATCGGTGCGCTTCCCAAGCTAAAGCTGAAGTCTCCTGTTCCAATGTTAATGCCGTCTCCAGATTGCACTGTAAATGCTATTGTGTCGCCTATTCCCATATTAAAGCCCCTACACAGGTTTGTTACTGCTGCTACGTTCTGAGAAGCAACCATAATCATATTACTGCATGAAACTGCAACTGCTACCATGTCTCCTGGCTTGCAGCTGCCGCTTGCGTAATTTAGTGTCATCTGTACGTTTGCGTTGTTCGGAGCCGGATTTTGCGAGAATTGAGTTGCAACTCTGCAGTCTGATTCTTTTATTGTTTTAGCTGCTTTCATTCCTGCTTGTCCTGCAGTTTCTGTCTGCCCTTGAATTAGAACGAAGATTGCAACGATTGCGACAATAGCTACAATTGCTATGTACATCATCTGGTTGTCTTTCTTGGCCATTATTTCACCTCTTTGATGATATTGTGGGGTAATTTTTTAGTATTTTTAAGCTTTTGGGTTTAAAAAGCTTTAAAAACAATAGAAAAATCCTTCTTAATATGGTGTTTGAGCAGATTTTCAGGCTACAGTGGATTCAGCATAAGCATCATGCTTTTTATCTGGGCTTTTTTTATGCTATTCTTGGTTTGGTTTCCGCCAGGTTTATATTTCCTTCTTCAGTTGGAATGATGGCGATTGCATTTACTTCTTTGCTTTTAATCCCGTCTTTGGTTGAGCTGCTGCATGTTGAGGAAAATGTTGTTGGAAGCGAGAGCAGCTTTGAATTAAAAAAGCTGTTTTACGAGCACAAGGATGTTTTTAAGATTTATTTATTTGTTTTTCTTGGCGTGTTTTTGGCTTTTAGCCTGGCTGCTTTGTTTTTACCACAAGAAGCGGTGCAGAAATTTTTTCCAATACAGTTTAAAGCAGCTGGAGTAGGGTTTGCAACTTCTGATGTTGTGATGTACAAGATAATTGTAAATAACATCCAGGTTTTTGTTATATGCTTTTTGTTGTCTTTAGTTTACGGAGCTGGCTCTATGCTGTTTTTGGCCTGGAATGCTTCAGTTTGGGGAGTTGTGTTTGGATTTTTTGTCAGGAATGCTGCTTTTGCAGTTGGTGCAAATCCTGTAGCGCATTTTTTTGAGTCTGTGATTCCGTTTTTGCCGCATATGACAACTGAAGCTTTAGCTTATATCAGCGCCGCTATAGTGGGGGGAGTTGTTTCTAAAGCAGTGCTGAGGGAGAAATTGTTTTCTGCAAGATTTCACCATATACTTGTTGATGCGCTGATATTTTTGGTTATTGGGATTGTGCTGGTTGTGATTGGAGCAATTATAGAAGTTAAGTTTTTCGGCGGGTTGAGGTAGATTTTCGGAAGGTTTAATAATATCCATCGTTTTGTATGGTATTAAGGGGATAAAAACATGGCGAAGCTAATCGGGTGGGGAATATTTTTGATAATTTTTGGGCTGGGTTCTTTGCTGCTGCCTATGATGGGTTTGCAATTCAAACTATTTATGCTTTTTGAGCTTTGGCTTGGAGCATTTGCGTGGGTTGCATCTGTTGTTTGCATACTTGCAGGAATTGCGCTTATTATGATTCCTCTTATGAAGAAGGAGCAGTAACCTGATAAAAACTCTGAATTTTTTTCTTAGTTTGGTTTAGCAGTCGATAGCTATATTAATAACTTATTTAATTTGTTTAGTAATGAGAGAATTAAGCGAAGTTGAAGATGGAGAGTTAAACGAGGAAGCGATTGAGAGCTATAAGAAAGCCGGCAGGATGTCAGCTGAAGCTTTGGAGTATGGAAAGAGTTTGGTTAAGAAAGGAGCAAAAGTTGTTGATGTGCTTGATAAGATTGAAGAGTTTATTTTGAAGAAAGGAGGCAGTTTTGCGTTTCCTCCGCAGATTTCTTTGGATCATGTTGCTGCGCATAATTGTCCAGACGCGAATGATGAAGTTGTTTTTGATGAGCAGGTTGTAAAGTTAGATGTAGGTGTGCATGTTGATGGTTATGTAACAGATAATGCCTGCACGGTTGATTTGAGCGGAAAGTGGAAGGAGCTGGTTAAGGCTAGTCGAGAAGCGTTGTATAATGCGCTGAAGATTGCTGTGCCCGGGACAAAAACAAGCGAGATTGGCAAGGTTGTGCAGGAAGTTATTACAAGCTATGGGTTTAGCCCCATTAGAAATCTCAGCGGGCACGGGATTGGGCATTTTAGGGTGCATACCCAGCCAAGCATCCCAAACTTTAATACGGGAGCGCAGACAAAATTAACGGAAGGAATGGCAATTGCAATTGAGCCTTTTGCAAGCTCGGGAGCAGGACAAGTTTATGAAAGCGGAGAAGCCGGAGTTTTTATGCTGGTCAGGAAGAAGCCCGTTAGAGATTTGATTACAAGAAATGTTGTTAAGGAAATTGAGAGTTATAATGAGCTGCCGTTTGCTCGCAGATGGTTAACGAGAAAGTTTGGAGCTGGGAGAACTGCATTTGCGATTAAGCAGCTTATGCAGCTGGGTGTTTTGCATGCTTATCCACCATTAGTAGATGAGCAGCACGGAATTGTGAGCCAAGCTGAGGAAAGCGTACTTATCAGGGAGAAGCCGGTGTTTTTGACGAGAGTTTAGAAAAGTTTATATTCCTTGCTGTTGGAGTTGTTTTTATGGGGCTGGTGCAGGTTATTGTGCGCGATTGTTTTTTGATTCCTATAGGCAGTCATGAAGGTAAAGTAATTGCTATTGGTGCGGATCACCGCGGATATGGTTTGAAAGAAAGGATTGAAGCATATTTGAAGGGCAAGGGATACTATACTATTAATTTAGGACCCTATGGAACTGAGAGAACAGATTTTACAAGACATGCGTTTGCTGTTGCTGGGTTTGTCGCTGCTGATCGTGGTTTTGGTACTGCTGGGGTTTTATTTTGCGGTTCAGGGGAAGGAGTAGCGAGGGCAGCGGATAAAGTAAAAGGAGCGTATGCTGCAAGGTGCATGACGGAAGAGGAAGCTGTTAATTCACGTAAGTATGGAAATACAAATGTGCTTACGATTTCTGCTGATGCGCTTGGTAATGATACTGATCTTGTTCAGCGAATTGTGGATGCTTGGCTGGGTGCAAA
>CAYJSO010000030.1:0-8725 GCA_964372795.1 uncultured Methanosarcinales archaeon | reverse complement strand
TCAGATTAGGGGCTGTTTTTAAAGTTACCTATAAAAATTTATATGGCTTGAATCTTACACAATTATACAAACATTTAAATAAGCATCTCGAATACATTCTGGAAAGGTGATTACAATGAAAAAACCAATAACTGCTATATTTATAATAACTGCTATATTTATAATAAGCATATTATTCCTAGCAGGATGCGCACAAAACGTTAGTCCGAACGGCATGAAGGAATTAAATGAGCATATCAGTGAGATTAGAGTAACAGAAGTCGAGGATTATGGGCTTGTAGTAGATATTGTAACTAAGAATGGAGGCGGCACTATTTTTGGGCTTCCTGATTCAAAGAAGTGCGGATCATTCTGGGGAGGCAGACTAGCCCTTAATATTGGAGACAAAGAATATAAAGGAAGCAAAGAATATAAAGATAGGATAAAGGATATGGCTAAAGGCCTCTGTGAGCCATACGTATTATCAGAAGAGCAAAAAAGGCAGGATATGGAAGAAAAAGCAACACCATCAGAACCTGCTGAGACTGAAAAGTAAGATTTTTCTTTTTAATTTTTCAGATTAGGGGCTGTTTTTAAAGTTACCTATAAAAATTTATATGGCTTGAATCTGAAAAATCTGTCAAGCGCAGAGCGCCTTCCGAGCAGCTTATGCGCAACATAGTTTGCTGCCATTATGGAGAAAAGCTGTGATGCTGCACCGCCAACGATTATTTTTTTACTTTTTACTTTTATTAGGGGCACTTTTCTATGCGTCTCGCCGAAAGTTCCGGACCAGGCATATTCAATCCTTTTGTGCAGGTTCGGAAGTAGCTTATGCAGAAATTCCTGAATTCTTTTTAAATGGGGAATGTGCGGACCTTCTATTTTGTGATGTTTGCTTACGGGCCTGTCACCGTAGCCCATAAGTATCCTGTTGTCTGGCGTGATTTTCAGATAATTATAAATTTTTTTGGAATCCCATACTACTTTTTTTGTGGCAATACCAACTTGTTTCATTTCTTTCTTAGAAAGTCTTTCAGTCACTATTATTGTTGTTTCCACACGTTTAATTTCTCTGCTTCTCAAATCTGTATCCATTGCCATAATTATTTTCTTGAACTTGATTTTGCCTTTAGGGGTAATCGCATAATTTTTGCGTACGTGCAGCAAAGGAGTGCGCTCGTATAAGATTGCCCCCATCTTTTCCGCAACTAATGAAAGGTTTTGGGTGAACTTCAGAGGATTTAGTGAAATTGCATGTCCCTTCGAAAGTATGGCATATCTAAAAATAGGGGTCCTGATTTCGGCTTGAAGTTCCTTTCCTACAAGAAAACGTGTAGTTTTTTCAATGTCTTTCTCGACAATGTATTCGTTAAGCACATGAGGATGCTTCTCATATCTCTCAGAACAGGCATAAATTGTGCTTTCAACATCATAATCACAGTCTAATTTTTCATTGCGCATTATTTGTTTGATAATACGCATGCCCCTGTGAGCTGCGTGCCAGAAAATAAGTCCACGCTGATGACCAAATTTATTAATTATATCTTGCAGGTCAAGTTCGGCTTTGAGTGTAATAATGCCTGCAGACTTGCCTGTAGCGCCGCTGCCTATTGTTTCTTTTTCTATTAGACAAACACTCTTTGCCCCGTACTTGCTTAAAAAATATGCCAGCGAAACTCCAGTCACCCCGCCACCAACAATTAAGTAATCACATTCGATTTCGCCACTCAATCTGGATCTTGTTTTATACCCGGGATTTTTCCAGAAAATACTTCTTTTCATAACAAAGAGGCATTATTTTATGTTATAAAAATCTGTCGCAAAAAAATGCCTTTATAAGAAAAACTTTATTCTGAACTTGTTTTAAGAGTAAGCTTTATAAACCCCCTGCTTTCTTAAGCGGATTACCTCACGACGTGCTTAAAATAAGATAAGATTAAGCACGCTGTACATAAGCCTGAAAAGGAGCTTCTGCAGTGGCGGATTCTAAAGAAGCGGCCATTAATAGGCTTGTTATTAGCAGAAATGCGGTAGCAAGTTTCATAGGGGTTTCTTTTCAGCGTTTGAAGAGTAAGTTAAACTCATAACAAATAACAGGTCAAAATGGGAAAAAGGCATGCACCAAGAAGGGGAACATTGCAGTTCTGGCCTAGAGTAAGGGCTAAAAGAGAAACAGCAAGAGTCAGGACCTGGGCTAACGTGAAGGAAGCGAAACCGCTTGGATTTTTGGGATATAAATCAGGGATGTGCCATGTGATGGCAATTGACAATCGTCCAAAGTCGCTGAGCAAAGACGAGGAAATCAGCTTGCCGGCAACTATTATTGAGTGTCCGCCGATGAAGGTTGCAGCGATTAACTTTTATCGTTCCGAGCCTTTTGGCTGGCGTGTTGCTGCTTCTGTTTTCTCATCAAATGCGGATAAAGAGCTGTTGCGTGCGATTTCTTTGCCAAAAAATGTTAAGAAAAAGATTGAAGATGTTAAGGATTTTGATTCTGTAAGGCTGCTTGTGCATACACAGCCAAAGCTCACTGGAATTGGAAGCAAAAAGCCAAAATTAGCTGAGGTTGCGCTTGGAGGGAACAAAGAGGAGCAACTAAAGTATGCAACCGAGAAGCTAGGCAAGGAGATTTCTGTTGAAGAAGTTTTGAGGGAAGGCAGCTTGGTTGATGTTCATGCAATTACAAAAGGAAAAGGCTTTCAAGGGCCTGTAAAGAGGCATGGAGTAATGCTAAGGCACCACAAGTCAGAGAAAGCAAGGAGAGCCAATGTACGCGGATCATGGACTGGGCCAAAGATGTGGACTGCGCCACACAGCGGAAAGATGGGCTACAACCAGAGAATTGAACACAACAAGTGGATTTTGAAAATTGGAAAAACAAATGAGATTAATGTTAAAGGTGGAATTATTAATTATGGCAATTTAAAAAATAGTTTTGTTTTGCTAAAGGGCTCTGTTGCCGGGGCACAGAAGAGAGTTGTTACCTTGACTTTTCCGATAAGAGCAAATACTAAAGTCCCAAAGGAGGCGCCAAGCATTAGGGCAATTGTAACATGAAGCTAGCGAAAGTTGATTTGAACAATGCAAGCAAAGGGCAAGTTGAATTGCCTACGCAATTCAAGGAAGCTGTAAGGGTAGATTTGATCAGAAGGGCTGTGTTAGCTTTACAGCGCAGAAGAAGGCAAAATTATGGAGCACACTTTGGCGCTGGCTTAAGGGCGCAAGGAAAATTAAGCAGAAGAAGAAGGGATTACAAAGGCTCTTACGGACACGGCATAAGCAGAGTTCCGAGAAAAATTCTGAGCCATAGAGGAACGCAATTTTACTGGGTCGGAGCTGTTGCGCCAGGAACTGTAAAAGGAAGGAGAGCGCATCCGCCAAAGCAAAGCAAAGACTGGGAACAGAAAGTGAATAAGAAAGAGAATAGGAAAGCTATAAGGAGTGCGATGGCTGCAACTGTTTTAAGAGAGCTTGTTGAAAAAAGAGGGCATTTTGTTCCCGAAAATTATCCGTTTGTCATTGACAGTGCAATTGAGAGTATGAATAAGACAAATGAAGTTGTTGATGCGCTTGTAAAGCTGGGATTTGAAAAAGAGCTAGAAAGAGGCAGCAAGAAGAAAGTAAGGGCTGGAAAAGGAAAAGCAAGAGGAAGAAGATACAAGCGCAAGAAGGGCCTGCTTATAGTTGTTAGCGAGGACTGCAAATTATTGAAAGCTGGCAGAAATATTCCCGGGGTGGATGTTGCGAGAGTTAATGAGCTGAATGCTGAGATGCTAGCGCCGGGAGCGATGCCTGGAAGAGTGACATTGTGGAGCGATAAAGCAGTTGAAAAGCTAGCGAAGGAGGGGTTGTTTTCATAATGGAGCAGTACAAAGTTATTAAATATCCTTTATCGACGGAAAAGAGCATTAGGCTGCTTGAAGCAGAGAACAAACTTTTGTTTGTTGTGGGCAATAAAGCAACGAAAAATGAGATTAAAAAAGCAGTTGAGGAAATGTTTAAGGTTAAAGTTGCCAATGTCAATACACTTGTAACTGCAAACGGAGAGAAAAGAGCGTATGTAAAGTTAAGCCCTGAGTTTGCGGCAATTGACATTGCAACTGATTTGGGGTTGATGTAACTGAGTTGATTTACTATGGGAAAAAGCTTAATACAGCAAAAGCGAGGCAAAGGGGGCCCGAGATGGATTGCCCCCAGTCATAGGTGGAAAGGAGAAGCAAGACTCAAAATAGGTTTTAATCCAGTAAAAGGCAAAATAATTGATTTTGTTGATTGCGCGGGGCATAGTGCGCCATTGGCAAAGATAGTTTATGACGATGGAGAGGAATGTTTGGTGATTGCGACTGAAGGGCTTAGAGTTGGAGATGAAGTGTTTTCAGGGATGAATGCTGTGCAAGCTGGAAGCACAATGAACTTGAAGGATATTCCTGAAGGAACTGCGGTTTGCAATATTGAACTGCAGCCAGGGGACGGCGGAAAATTTGTAAGAGCAGGCGGAACATTTGCAAAGATTGTCGCTAAAACGCCTGAAGGAGTTGTTGTAAAGCTGCCAAGCAAGAAAGAAAAGATATTTTATCCTGGATGTAGAGCTACAATTGGAGTTGTTGCAGGTGGCGGAAGAGTTGAGAAACCTTTCCTGAAGGCTGGAACAAGATACTTTGCAATGAAAGCAAAGAACAAGCTGTGGCCGCAGGTTGCTGGACTCAGTATGAATGCAGTAAATCATCCATATGGTGGCTCGCGCAATAAGAAAGGCAAGCCGACAATCGCTCCAAAGAATGCGCCTCCTGGCAGAAATGTTGGCAAGATCCATCCGCGGCGCACCGGACGCAGAAAGAGGTAAAAATAATAATGGCAAGAAAAGAATTAATCTGGAAAGGGAAAACGCCTGAGGAACTGCAGAATATTGATTTGAAAGAATTTGCGCTCCTGGTTAATTCAAGAGAAAGGCGAAAGCTGAAGAGGGGTTTTACAGAAGCAGAGAAGAGGTTTTTGAAGAGAATAGTAAGGGGAGAAAATAATGTTGAAACGCATTGCAGGGACATGATAATTTTGCCGGTGATGCTGGGCAAAAGCATAAAAGTGTACAATGGAAAAGAGTTTATCCAGGTTATGGTTGAATTAGATATGTTAGGACACAGGTTAGGAGAATTTGCTTTCACAAGAAAACCAGTGCAGCACAGCGCTCCAGGAATTGGGGCTACAAGAAGCAGCGCTGCAATATCTGTTAAGTAATAGTAAATGTAAAATGGCACAACACAAATATGCAATGCAAATGGAAGGGGCAAGAGCTGTCGGCATAGGCCTACCTATTAGCGTGAAGCACAGCGTCGAGGTTTGCAGATTTATACGAGGGAAAGAGCTGGGCGCTGCAAAGAAAATGCTGGAAGAAGTAATTCGAATGAAAAAGGCTGTGCCGTACAAGAGATTTAATTTTGACTTAGGGCATAAGAGTGGAATGATGAGTGCGAGGTATCCTGTAAAAACGTGCAAACAAATACTGAAGCTGCTTGAATCGGTTGAAGTGAATGCGCAGTTCAAAGGGATGAATACTTCGCAGCTTGAGATTGTACATATTGCTGCACACAAATCAGCTGAACCTTACCATCCAGGAAGATTTAGGGGAAGAAAAATGAAGAGAGCGCATGTGGAAGTTATTGTGCAAGAGAAGAAAAAGCAAGAGAGCAAGGAGAAGGATGTAAAGAAAAAAAGAAAGGGGGGTGCAATAAAGGAGAGTAGCGGAGGTGGTGGAGAAAAATGATGGAACGCGAGTTTGTGGCGCAGAAATTGAAAGAATTTCAAATTCAAGAATTTATAGACAGAAGGCTAGGAAATGTTGGGCATAGCCACACCATTATGAAAAAAACACCGTTGGGAGAGAAGATAATAATTTTTGCAAGCAGACCTGGGCTGGTTGTTGGAAGAAGGGGAGGAAACATAAAAGATCTTACAAAAGAGCTAAAGAAGCATTTTAATTTAGATAATCCACAAATCGAGATAAGTGAGGTTGAGAATATTTACCTTGATCCGAATATTGTGGCAGAGAAAATTGTCAGTTCACTCGAAAGGTTTGGGACAAACAGGTTCAAAGGAATTGGGCACAAGATGATGGAAAAGATTATGGAATCTGGGGCGAGAGGAATTGAGATTATAGTTTCGGGAAAAGTTCCTGGGGCGAGAGCGAGATCATGGAGATTTTATCAAGGGTATGTCAAGAAATGCGGAGACGCTGCGCAACGAGCTGTAAGGAAAGCAACCAAATGGGCTATGTTGAAGCCAGGGATTGTTGGAATTAGAATTGCTATAATGCCTCCTGGCATCAGATTGCCTGATGATATTAGAATGAAAGAAATAGTTGAAGGGGCTGGAGAGCAAGCGCAGGCTGCTGTTGAAGCAGAGAAGAAAGAAGAAATAGAGAAAAAAGAAGAAGTTAAGGAAGAAAAACAAAAGGAAAAAAGAAAGGTAAGGAAAAGAAAAGTAAAGGGTGGAGAAAGTGAGTCGAAGGAAGGTAAGAGGGATGTTGATAATGGTGATGGTGGCAAGGGGGAGGTTGAAGCGGATGCTAAAGCAGATATTGAAGAAAAGGTTGAGGTAAAAGAAAATGAAGCTGAAGGAGTTAAAGACGCTGCCTAAAATTGAATTGGGAAACAAACTTGCAGAATTGCGCAAAGAGCTAATGAAAAGCAACGCGCAGATCGCATTAGGAGCAGTGCCATCAAACCCGGGAAAAGTAAAGGCAATAAAAAAGACAATAGCAAGGATAAATACATTCCTGCATGAGAAGCCAAAGCAAGAAAGTAAAGCAAAATTAAAGCAGGAGCAAAAGGAGGTTAAATAAAAATATGTCAAACATTTGTGCGGATTGCGGATTGCCAAAGGATTTGTGCGTTTGCGAGACTATAGCGAAAGAAGGGCAGAAAATTGAGGTTGGTGTTGAAAACAGGAAATTTGGGAAGAAGTACACACTTATAAAGGGGATTGAAAAAGGGGTTGATATTGAGGAACTTGCAAAGAAACTAAAATCAAAGTTTGCGTGCGGTGGAACAGTAAAAAATGGGGTGATTGAGCTGCAAGGAGACCACAGGCAAAGAGCAAAGCAAGTTTTAGTTGAACTTGGATTTCCAGAGGGAATGGTTGAGATAAAGTGAATGTGTGAAGTAAAAGTGTGTAGCTGAAATGAGTGAAAGAATAAAATGAAAGGAAAAACAAAGGACGTTGGAATTAACGCGAAGGTTCCGGAAAAGGAATGTATAGATAAGAAATGTCCGTTTCATGGAGCAATAGGAGTAAAGAGAGAAGAATATGTAGGCAGAGTTATAAAAAAGGATGTGAATAGAAGCGCGACGATAGAATGGGAAAGGCAGCATTATATTCCAAAGTATGAAAGATACGAAAGAAGAAGATCAAGATTAAGGGTACACAATCCAGCCTGCGTTGATGCTAGGGTTGGAGATTTTGTTAGAGTGAGGAAAACAAGACCATTAAGCAAGACAAAAAATTTTGCGATAGTGGAGGTTGTAAAGAAGGCTGAGACAATATGAAATCGGTAAAGGCCAGGGTCACAAGGGCGATTCCGTCCGGAGCGTATGTTGCAGCGTGCGATAATTCGGGGGCTAAAATAGTTAGAATATTTGCTGTAAAAGAACATCAGACGACCAAAGGCAGAATACAAGGAGCGGGTGTAGGCGACATGATATTAGCCAGCGTAAAAAGAGGAAAGCCGGAGATGAAGAAGCAAGTTGTGTTTGGAGTTATTGTAAGACAGAAAAAAGAGTATAGAAGGCCGGATGGAACAAGAATAAAGTTTGAGGACAATGCACTGGTTGTGCTAAAAGATGAAGATGGAAATCCAAAAGGCACGCTAATAAAAGGGCCGGTTGCAAAAGAAGCAGCTGACAGGTGGCCTGGAATTGCAAAGATGGCGAGCATTATTGTTTAATATTTATCAATGATAAAATGAAAGAGTTTTCAACAAGCTGGAAAGGAAGCAAGAAAGCAAGGAAACAGCGCAAGTACAGGGCAAACCTGCCGCTGCATTTAAGGCACAGGTTAGTCAGGGTTCATCTTTCAAAGGAACTTAGGAAGAAGTTAAAGACAAGAAACGTGATTGTGAGAACGGGAGATAAGATAAAAGTAATCCGTGGGCAATTTAAGAAAAAAGATGGAAAAGTTGAAAGAGTGGATAGGAAAAATGAGATGATTTATGTAAATGGAATTGAAATTATTAAAAAAGACGGCACAAAGGTTTTGTTGGGTGTGCATCCATCAAATCTGATGATAACTGAGCTGAATATGGACGATAAAATCAGAAAGCAGAGGCTGGAGACGATTGCAAAGAATGATGTAAAGAAGGAGGCTAGTGTAAAATCGTAAAATGAGTCACTTAAAAGCATTAAGGGTGCCAAAGACATGGCATATTGAAAGAAAAGCAAAGAAATATGTTTCAAAGCCAGTTCCAGGCAGTTATAGCTATGAGTTTGCGCTGCCTTTGGTGCTGATTGTTAGAGATATGCTAAAATATGTGCAGAGTGCGAGGGAGTTTAGAAAGCTGGTAGTTGGGGGGAAGATTCTGCTGAATGGCAAAATTACTGGAGATGATAAAACAGCAGCCGGTTTATTTGATGTGATTGGGCTGCAGGAGGGGAGAGAAAATTATAGGGTCGTGTTGGACAGCAAAGGCAGATTGAGTTTAGCTAAGGTGAGCGCTGATGAAGCTAAAAAGAAAATATGCAAAGTTGTTGGA
>CAYJSO010000029.1:1713-8817 GCA_964372795.1 uncultured Methanosarcinales archaeon | reverse complement strand
AAACGAGCAGTTCCTCTTACCAGCAGTCATTTGGGTGCAAGTTTTTACGACACTATCATCAGTCCCATTATTGATATATATAGTTATATTTCTAACGATCGTAGTAACATCCTCTGCAGTAAAGTTCAAATGCCTTGTACGCCTAATAATAGAGCCATTTGTTGGCGTCGTCAGGTTATATGTTATGTTTGGAGCAGTCGTATCTATCCTTACTTGAGTTATATTGCCTAAACCAGTCCCATTATTAGTAAGACCAGCCGAACTGTCACCGGCCGTTTGATTATGGAAAATCAAAGTAACGTTGTACAAACCATCATTCAATGTAGTTGGATCAATCTGCATTCTCCATGATTCATTGCCATTGACAGTACCGTCATTTGATACATTATTAAAAACAGTAGTTCCAGAAGAGTTCTCAAATCGCCATGAAGCATTAGTTGTGTGGTTGCCGCCGCTTGCATTAAGCAAGAACCTGTTTGCGCCTCCCTGAGAATTTAATGTACTGTTAAAGCTTAATGTAGCTGAACCATTAGCCGGCATAAAGTATCTAGCTGAAATATTAGTTCCGTTTTGTGGCGAATGTAAAGTCATGTTGCTCAGTACCTGTTGAGCACTGGCACCCCCTGCATTGCCATGGCCGGCATAAATCAAAACCGCCATCAAAACACCCATCAAACCCAACACAACGGCTATAAGAACTAAACGAGCATACCCCATTTTTTCTTCTTTCATAACAATCCCTCTTTTATGGTTATATTTAAACTCCGATTAAATGTGCGATAATAGTCAAAAAACATTAATTCTTTATAAATCTTTCGCTGGGCTTAATCCTATAATAATCTTATAAAATACTGCCGCCCCATACAAACCCAACTAAATCTGCAGCACAACTATCCTTTTGCTCAAATTTCTGTGCAAATAATAAGTAAACTCTGCCTTTTGCTTTAAACGAACTTCTTTTATAAGCTTCCTGCAGTCAACAAAATCAGGAAAACCGACTACTATATTCTTCTTTATTTTATTTTTTTCAACATTTCTTAAAAACTTTAAATACAAATCTTCCAGTTCATCACTAATCTTAGTATTCCTCCCATACGGCAGATCCGTTGCAATAGCTTCATATCTGCCGGAAAACTTAGTCGCATCCTCTTTTTTTAATTTATAGTTAATATTGCTGCTATTACCGCCACCACCATATTTGCTTTTATTTCTACTTCTACTATTGCCAAAAACGCCATCCAAATTAACCTTTGCTCTTTCTATCATCTTATCATCAATATCAAAACCAACTGCTCTTAACCCAACCAGCCCAGCTTCAATTAATATTCCGCCGCCGCCGCAAAAAGGATCCAAAATCTCGCGCTTAGCGCCGCTTAAATTAACCATGGCTCTCGCAACTCTCGGCGTAGTCATCGCAGGATGCCCGGCTGGCAGCAAATGCGCTCTTCTTCTTTCAAATTTATTTATTTTATTTAAATCAGCAATTTCTTTTTTCTTTATTATTCTATTTATTCTATTATTACTAACCTCGACAGAATAAACTGCTCTCGTAAAAGCCAGTCTCCTTATTATACTCTTCATTATATCATTATATTTACTATCAACAACATAAAACCCATCAACAATCCTTCCCTTCACTCCGCAAACAGCTTCTATCTCAGCAACCGCAATTTCAGAATACCTTTTATTAATATCAAATCCAATAGCCATAATTGTTTTCAATAATGACAAAATATTTAAACCCTTTCATCATTTCTATCTTTGGGGTGGAACAACAATGAAGGCATTTATTTTGATTTCATTAAACGGCAAGCACGAACGTGAAATGCTCGACGAGCTGAGAAGCTTCCCAGAAGTAAAGGACGCATACGTTTTGTTTGGAGAATGGGACTTGATTGCTGAAGTTGAAGTCAGCAATCCGGATGCGCTTGGCACATTCGTAATGGACAACATCAGAAGCAACCCAAAAGTAAATCTCACAAGCAGCCTGATTGTCGCATCTAGATAAAAAGTTGGATTAAAAAACCATAGACTGCGGAGGAGATAGGGCTTGTTAAAGCTATATGATTATCCGACGCTAAAAATAATTTAAAGTTAAATAAGTTAAAAATAACAACTAAGAAAAAATATTAAACAATTAAAAACAAATAATAAAAATAAAATTGAAACACAATTAAAACCAAATTAAAAAAATAATAACAAAATTAAAATTACAATATAAACCTACAAAAGAGGAGAAATAATGCGCGCAAAACAACCGCAAAGCAAGGGCCGCCCGCCGCAAAGCCAGATTAGGCAGAATATTATAGAAATACTCCATCATCTTGGTTCTGCATACGGCTATCAAATCAGTAAATTATACTCGCAGCTTTATCCAAACGCAACCCGCAGAGTAATATATTACCATCTGAAAAAAGGCCTCGACTTGGAAGAATTCAAAATCGATCGTGTTGAGCATGAAAAGGGCAGCTTCAGCTGGGGCAACGTAGCAGAAAAAACGTACTATGCCCTGGACAAAAACGCAAAACCGCGCGGAGACCCAAGAATTAAAGAATTGGTAAGAAATGTAACTACCAAAAAGTGATGAAAAAAGAGAAAGATTTAAATACTAGTTCTCTATAATTAAGCCCAAGAAGCCGGAGAGATAAGTTGATTATGATTCTCATTATCAACCACCCCTCCAAAACTCTCTGTGCTTCGGTTTTTATTATATGGGAAAGAGAACGAAAAGAAAAGCAAGAGAAATTGAAAAAGACAATATCAAAAATAGAAGAAGGCTGCTTAAAATAATAGGTGGCGCAGTATTATTAGCCACAGGCGTAGCGGGAACTAGATGCACACTCGACAGGCTAGAAGATTTAGCCAAAATTGCTTTCGAAGAAGCCGTTCAAGGAGATGATGAAACAAGACAGCAGTATCTTGAACAAGTTACTGCACACCATATTGAAATGTTTGAAAAGGAATACGGGCAAGATATGGTAGAAGGGATAACTTACGATCCAGACCTTAAAAAGTTAAACTTAAAGCTCGCAGAAATTCTAAATAAAACTGACGCCCCACTGGAAAAAGAAGTTGTAATAAAAGCCATAGAAGCAAATAAAAGTTACGCAAACAGAAAATCAAACGAAAGGGCACACGCAACAACTATGCAAAATTCATTTCCCGCTTTTAATGGCAATTCCACCATCTACTTCCACAAAGGAGCATTCGATCCAGAAGCCGTCGTATCAGAAGAAGAATTTCTCTCCCTACTGGATCATGAATTAGGTCATGTTTTAACTCATAAGATAGGACTAAGATTCGATATAGAGGCATGTAAAAAATATGGTTTATCTACCGATAATAGCGAAAATGCTTTGACAAATGCTGCAGTAAGATCCACAGATGCATACAACGAAGCATTAGCATATGATTTTCAACTTAGAATAATAAGAGAAGGTAAAAGAAATGTAAGTGATAGATTCACAAGAGGAAAGGAGATAGAGTACCGAAAAAATCTCGAAATAATAAAAGAATTTGCAGATATGAACGACAACTCGCTTGACTCAAGAGCAGCAAAGGCCATGTTGGAAACGCTTGGTTTCAGGCAATAAAACCAATAAACCTTCTCGTCTGCAAACTCCAAAAATAAAAAGATTTAAAAACTAAAAAGATATACATATTATCGTCGGAAAATGTCAACAAAGACAAACGCGGCAAGAAACGCAAATGGAAGAGAAGAAATACGAAACTAATCAAGCTAGCCAGAGCTATGATATTCTAGATACAGAAAGTATATGGGATCAGATAGATGACCTTGGAGAGATTCATCTGGATGAAGATGACTTTCTCGATGTCTTTCACGAAGGCTACGAACGTTTAGATTTCTTAAAAGTCCAGGAAATTGCTAAAGGCGATTACCAGGAATACAAAACGCCAAACCCGGAGACAGACGCGCTGGTAGGTGTAATAGAAGAAAACGAAGAATACATACAGGAAGCAGGAGACAAGCCGTACGAGCTTAGGATAATAGAAGAAACCACTCCAAAAAGCACTTACATGGACATGGAAGATGATTTTGAAGACTTGATCGAGCAGCAAATCGAGCAGACAAAAGCAGAGGAAGAGGAAGAAATAAAACCGCAAGCACAGGAAACAGAATTAGAAATACCGGAATTAGAGGAAAAAAAAGAAATCGAAGAGCAGATAAACCATTCAATAAAAGAAAACAAAATAACCCCAGAAACACGAATAGAACAACAACCAGAGCAAACAGAAACCTCAGAACAAAAAGCAGAACAGCAAGAGCCTCAGCCGGAAATAGAAATAGTTCCAAGAAACGAAAGCTTGCTCAAGCAACTTCTGAGAAAAATTTTTGAGTTTTAATAATAAAAATTTAAATAACAAAATAAAAATAATCACTAAATCTTCAACTCACTGCACAGCTCAATAAAAGTAGCAGCCCCCATAGCAGTCGCAGCGCAGCCCTCGCTCCTCAACTCTTTCGCAGAACTCAGCTCGCCTGCCATTCCAACACATTTGTGCCACAACAGCTCGCTTCTGGAAGCACGGTAAATCTTCTCAATATGCTCCTTAAACTTCTCTTTATCAATTCTGTTCATAACAATTGCAGCAATATTATTCAGCCAAAACCAGCTGTCGCCATTATGATAGCTCTGCAAAAGCTCTCCAGTGTGATATTCATTAAATCTTGCGTCTTTTTTATCAATCGTAGCAAGCCCGCCCCAGTCCAGCCAAAGCCTAGCAAGCAAACTCTCAAAACACTTGCTCCATTCTTCTCTGCTAAGCATCTCGGGATAAATATAAGCAGCTAAAAAAGCATTTGGGCGGGCAGTAAAATCATCCAGTCCATCAGCTAAAATTTCTCCATTCCAAAACCTCTCTCTTACTTTTTGCAGCAGCTCATTCTCATGCTCACTATACAGCGCATTCTTCGTTAATTTATTTGCAAACTTATACAGCGCCAATCTCAACGCCTGCATTTCAATTGTTGCGCTTGCCCTGTTAGCAGTAAACATCCAGTTTCCCATAGGTGCAGAAACAGCAAACCCCTTCTTTGTCTGCTTCTTCAGAACATCATCAACAAAAGAAACAATTTTCTCCTCAACAAGCTCTTTCTCCTGCATCGTCAACCCAGAAAATTTTGAATAATCATCAACTCTGAAAAACAGCCAGCTCGCTATATCCGCTGTTTCGCTGTCTCTCAGCAAAGTAGAGCCAATCCTGTTCGCCAGCTTTCCATCTTTTACCAACCTAAGCTGTCTGAACAAAATCTTCCTTGCAAAATCTGCCTCCCCCATCACCATTAGCGCTTTCAAACTAACTGCTTCGTTCCTGTGCTGGACTTTAAAATGCCACGGCAGCCCGGCAGCAACACTAATATTTTCTGAAAATGAGCTGACTAAACTGTCAAGCGCATTCTTTGCAACAACTGACTCCAGCTTGCTGCCTAAAAAACTCTTTACATAATCCCTTTGCGCAGCAACCAGCTTGCTGAAACCATTTGCAACTCTTTCATTCACTCTCAAAGCCTCATTTCTATCGCTGCTCGCACTTACCACCAGCCTTTTTGTTCTAAACCTCGCAGCACGATAAACAAATCTCTTCGTATGCTTGGAATTCCTTTTAACATCTTCACCATAATTCTTTTCTTCCCAGCTTCCAATTGGCTCGCCTTCGCAATTCACAACGACAAAAAAAGTAAACTCATGCTCTCCATCTGTTTTATCTTCTCTCTTGTCCGTTTTCTTGACAAACCTTATTACTGTTTTCCCATTCTCAAAGAACACATCATATTTCTTTCCAGTCTTCCTTTCATCATGCGCTTCTCTTACATCTAAAATCAAATCAACATCAAACTCTGGATCTACATCGTAAACAATTGCATTCTCTCCAAACGGAACAAAAAATCTCTCTCTTACTTTCCCCCTCGCTTGCTCAACAAAATACAAATTATTTGTGATCGCGCTGACTTTTGGCGCAGCTATATTTATTTCATCTGCAATCCTAAACAATTTGCCGTTCTCACTTACAAACCACCCGCCATACCTTGTCTTGCTGTTGTTGTAATAAAAACTTCCAGCTCTGCTCGACAGCATAAATGCCCTCTCGGCCTTGGCATCATGCTGCTCCATCAAATTGCCGATTTTATACCTTAATTTCATTAAAAGCAGGTAAATCTCTCCTAATTAAAAAGTTTACTGTTATTCCCACCAAAAACAAAATTTTCTAAAGAAATTTGACAAAATTCGCTCAAGTAAAAAGAAAGTGAATTTTATCGACGACAAAAAATATTAAACATAAAAAGTAAAAAGAAAATTTAAAATTACAAACCAAGCAATAAATAATTATAAAAATTATAAAGAAATACAGAAAAAAATCAAAAAATTTTGACAAAAACTTTTCCGACGACAAAATAAAAAATCAAAAGGTTTATAAATAAAAAAAATATTTCAGACATTAATGATAAAAAAGGAGGTTACTGTCATGGCAAAAAAAAGGAAGAAGAGACTCTAAGCATATCTTTATTTTTATTTTTATTTTCTTAATTTTACAGATTCTAAATAATTTTCTCAGCCAGCCATCTGGAAAAAGGTATTATTAAATTCAAAACTAGCACTAGCAGTAAAAACAGACTAACCCTTGCAAAAACCTTGCCGCCCTTTTTATCTCCAAAAATTCTCCTGAAAGCGGTTTGGAACATTCTCCCGCCATCAACAATAGGCACAGGCAGCAAATTGATCAAACCTATTCCCAAACTCAGTCCGGAAAGCCACAAAAAGAACTCTTTCAGAACTTTAACAACAGCATATAGAGTTTTATTCGCTTCATTTCTCAACTTAACTTCATTCTTCGGCGCAGTAATCCCTATGAAGCCTTGTCCTTTAATTTGAGGATGCTCAACTGTAACCAAACTAATTGCTTTACCATCCGCAACAATATCCAGCTTTTCATTTGGTTTGGTCCTTTGCATGAATTCAAAAAAATCAAAATAATTATTTATTTCAACTCCATTAACTTCTGTTATAACTGCATTTGGCATTAACCCGGCTATTTCAGCAGGATAGCTTCCATTGTAATAATTTCCAAAACTAAATCCTGTCG
>CAYJSO010000029.1:0-1703 GCA_964372795.1 uncultured Methanosarcinales archaeon | reverse complement strand
GTCGGCTCAGTCAAAGCGCTGTTCGCTGGAATTAAAACGTATAAAATAACTACTGCAGCTAAAATTCCAAGCAAGACATTTGCAAACGCTCCGGCAGCATAAACAGAGTACTGAATAACATCTTCGCTTGCCTGCAGCTTTTTCTCATCTGGCTCAACAAACGCCCCAATAATCGGCCCGATTAAAACAATTCCGGTCCAATTTACTTTTAACCCGTGTGCCTTTGCAACAATGCCGTGCGCAAACTCATGAACGACTGCAATAACAAAAATCGCAATCAGCCAGTGCCAAAATGGCAGCACACCCAAACCAGGCACATTAACCCCGGGCAAAACCAAAGATATTTCGCTTGGCTTTTCCGGAAGAGCAAACAACTGTACCAAATTAACAATCAGCAAAACAATCACAACAACTGCTCCAATAAAACCAACTCCTATCCCTACATAACCAAAGAGCTTTATCCATTCCTTGTATTTTTCTCCAACTATCTCAATCCGCCTTATTCCAAAAAGCGTCCTGTACAAAACAATTATCTTTGCCTGCACTGCTAACTTCTTTCTGTTAAAATACAAAAACAAAATCACAAGAATATAAAATAGTATTATTAGTTTATGTTTCAATAAAAGCGCTAAAACCTCCATTTTTGCTCCACTAATTTACCTTTTATACATATTGCCATATTTACTTCCTTCTCCTAGGCCTTAAAACTCTGCTCCCGCATTTCCTGCACTTTATTAGCCCTTGGCTTACTTTCATGCTCGGCGCCCTTATTTTATGCTTGCATTTCCTGCAGACAAAAACATTTCTGAACATTCTTGCCGTCGCTTCTTCAAATTTCGCCATGTAACATCATCTCCAAAAATATCATCTCCGCCTATTCAGCCTCTTCTTTTACCTGCTTCATCATCTTGCTTCCCATTATCTGCCAATAAACAATCTGCAGACCTTCTCTAACCTGCCCCTTTAACTCTTCCGGAATCTTCAAATCAAATGTCTCATAAGTTTCCATATCCATCAAATTTGCGATATCATTTGAAACGCTAAGCACTTGCGCGTTCTTTTTCTCAACTATAGGAACATCAACCCTTTCATGTCCCGGCATCACAACATCTCTTTTCTTCTCATCAAATATTCCAATTGCAACCATTCTGCATTTGGCAGCCCCATGCTTCCCTGGCTTGCTTTTCTGCACACTAACAACCTTGCACGGCGCATTATCAATCAAAATCGTATCCCCTTCTTTTACGTTTACCGCTGTCGTCTGCTTAATGCTCATGCTCAACCCTCCTCTGAACTTATTACTTTAAATTATTAATTAATTTTTGTTTTGTTTTTTTGTTTTTATTTTTTAATCATAATCTTTTATTTTTATTATACTTTCAAATTTAATTTTATTTATACCTTTTATTATCCAATTACCTTATTATTTTATTTATTTTATCTTTAACTGCTCTGCCCATTTTTTCTATTTTTTCCTAGACGCTAACTTAATATCCGCCTCAACAATCGTTTTTCTGCCAGCATGCTGCGAAAATGTTAACGCTTCCTTACCAATATGAACTCCGATTTCCTCCAGCACATCAGACAAAGCTTCTTTTGCCCTATCAGACACCCTGCCAGCTCCAGCTTTCCTCACTATCTTGTCCATAGCTGCCAAAGGCAGTATTCTTGCTCTAACCATTCGTAACGAGAAAAATAGTGTC
>CAYJSO010000028.1:8443-8860 GCA_964372795.1 uncultured Methanosarcinales archaeon | reverse complement strand
CTTGGATTAATATTGATAGGAATTATTCTAATTAGTGGTTGTGTTCAGCAAGAGCTTACAGAAAACGGAAATACGGAACTGGAGAGAGAGACAGAAACGATGGAAGTGCCTAACGCTCCTGCAAGTACAGGACTTGGTAATCTTTGCTCTGGAGAAGACGAATGCATTTCCTTCTGCCTGAACAATCGCGGAAGATGCGAGGATTACTGCAGAGGAAATAAAATTGAGTTGTGCAGGATAATTTTTCCTCCCGGATCTGAAGAACAATATCAGACCCAATCACAAGAAGTTTCCACGCGATTTCAAGGGGAATGCACTGGTAACGGTTCTGTAGACCTTATCTCACCTCCAATGAGGATAGGAGAAATAGAAATGATTTTACCTATAGGTTTAATGATTGGCGGGCATGTGACTCCT
>CAYJSO010000028.1:0-8433 GCA_964372795.1 uncultured Methanosarcinales archaeon | reverse complement strand
CTCCTATTGATCATGGATATTACACTACTCTTGATTGGAAACCAGAATATAAAGGAGATACCACAAAATATAAAGATGTTCTATCACCTGCAGATGGTGTAGTCACAGATATTGGACATATGCCGGGGGCAAAAGAAGGGGAAGATTATCGCTTTTATATTTATCATACGTGTACCTTTTACACTATTTATATTCATGTGCAGGAATTGTCGCCAAAATTATCCCAAGCTATCGGTACGTCTTCCTATAAAGTTGTCAATGTTCCTGTAAAAGCAGGAGAGGTTATTGGAAGATCTGGAGGTTTTGATTTTTCTGTTCACAATGAAGAAGTCACGTTGAAAGGTTTTATCATACCTAAGCACTACGAAGCTGAGTCTTGGAAAATACACACGGTTGACATATTTGATCATTTTGTTGAACCAATTAAAAGTCAGTTGTTGGAAAAGAGTGTGAGACAGAAAGAACCCCGGGGCGGGAAAATTGACTATGATATTGATGGAAAATTAGTCGGGAATTGGTTTGTTGAGAACACTAATGGGTATGCCGGGATCGTTGCCAGATCCGGAGACGAGGGGTATTGGACTACACATCTTGCATTTGCTTATGATGGCTTCGACCCTTCATTAATCATGGTTTCTATCGGAGATTATGATGGTGAAGCCCGGCAATTTGCCGTGAAAGGAAACGCGCCTGATCCTGCTACAATAAGTACTGATAGCGGTTTAGTAAAGTACGAACTAGTTGCTTTTGGATATAAGAATGAAGAAGGAAAAGAGTGGAACAGATGGAATTTTGCGAAAGTTACAAAGGCATATGGGTATGATACGCAGGTGGGGGGTGTTGTGCT
This sequence comes from uncultured Methanosarcinales archaeon, assembly GCA_964372795.1. Classification (GTDB taxonomy): domain Archaea; phylum Nanobdellota; class Nanobdellia; order Woesearchaeales; family JAGLXL01; genus CAYJSO01. Next base: position 7,586 of record CAYJSO010000028.1, on the reverse strand, counting down.
CGTTCAGATGATTTCTGACAGAAAAATTAAATTCGAAGCCTTTCCTGGTAAGACTGCTTCTCAAATCACCGGATTTACCAATAATGCAAAAATTTATGAGAGATGAATGATTACAATGAAAACTGCATTTTTCACCGAAGGAAAAGCCAAAATAGCAGCCTCAGCTGGAAAGCTCTCCAGGCAGCTGCCAGTTTTCTACAATCCAGCCATGAAACTAAACAGAGACATTTCAATCGCATTAATAAACAACATAAACCAAACTCAGCTAAAAATCGCAGATCCATTGGCAGGAAGCGGCATACGCTCAATCCGATTTTTATTAGAACTAAAAAAGAAAAAGATTAAATCAATTTCAATAAACGACATAAACAAAAAAGCAGTAAATGCAATCAAAAACAATTTAAAACTAAATAAAATAAATTATAAAAGCAAAAAAATTTCAATAAACAGCAAAGACGCAAACGCATTTCTATTAAACAGCTCTGGCTTCGACTACATCGACATCGATCCTTTCGGCTCTCCAATTCCTTTCCTGGATTCAGCAGTAAAACATCTCGCAAGAAACGGCATCCTGGCTGTAACAGCGACTGACACAGCTGCCTTAGCTGGAACATATCCAGAAACCTGCCAAAGAAAATACTGGGCAACTCCTTTAAGAAACCATCTTATGCATGAAGTTGGCTTGCGCATTTTAATCAGAAAAATCCAATTGATTGCAATGCAGTATGAAAAAGCATTAACTCCAATTCTATCATACTCAAAAGACCACTACTACAGAATTTTCTTTCAGGCACAAAAAAGCAACAAAGCTTGCGATAAAATTTTAGCAGAGCATAAATATGTATTATATTGCCCTTTTTGCCTGACTCTAAAAGCAAGCGGCGCAAACCAAGCCATCTGCAACAAAATAAAAAATAAAACTATAAACAAAATTGCAGCAGGCCCCTTATGGACAGGAAATTTATTTGATAAAAACTTAATAAACAAAATTTATAATTCTTTAAACGAAAAAATATTAAAAGATTTCTTTACAAAGCAATACCCTCAAATAAAACAAACAAACGAAATAAAAAACTTCATACAAACATTAAAAGAAGAATCAAAAGTAAACACAATCGGCTTCTACGACTTGCATTTATTGGCAAAGAAATCAAAAAAACAAATACCAAAAACAGAAATTATAATAAAAAGGCTAAAGCAAAATAACTTCAAAGCATCAAAAACTCATTTCTCCCCCTTCGCTATCAAAACTACCGCAAGACCGGAGCAAATTATCCGATTGTTCTCCTGACATCTATTACATCAACAGAATTAACGTTCTTTATCTTAGCAATTTTCTTCTCCAGCTCTTCTGTGCTTCCTTTCGCCTCATCCATTACAAAAGTTACATTAACAGACGTCAATCCAAAAGCAACTGGAACTTGCTCAACCTTAAACTCTGTCTTGCCGGCAAACTTAAAAACCTCATCTAAAGCATGCTTCTCAATCTCAGAAAGATCTGCGCTTGGATCAACAGGCATTATCTTCAGTGTAACAACAACCCTTGCCATCTTAATTAGGCCCCTCAAACTGGCATCCTGGACAAACATACTTAGTCGCTAATTCCCTGCACTTCCCGCACCTAATAATTTCATACTTGCCGCAGCTCGGACAGGTAAAAGAGGTGCTTCTTGGAATGTTTGATATCTTCCTCTTGCAGCTCGTGCAAATCTTGTTTTCCATATGCGCAAAAATTAGCAGTTGGTTTATAAATTCTTCGAATTTACAAACTCAAAAATCTTATCCCTCAACTTTTAATATATTCCCCTCAGCCTTAAACCTCACATCCAAAAACTTCTCAATCACAAACATATTCGTCTTGGCATGCTCAGTTAGCTTATGAAATCTAAATCTGCTTTCAGGCAATAAAGCCATAAACAACAGCAGCTGATCCTGCAAATTCTCATCTACTGTAGCATTTGCCTTCAGCTCTTCAACCAGCTTGCGGGCAGCTTCCTCGCCAACTGCTTCCGCTGACTTTTTTAACTCGCCAAGCGCATCAGCTCCAACAACGCATGGATTCAGCTCATCGCTATCCCCTTCTTTCCCTAACGTTGCCCATAAAACAACCTCGCTTCCAGTACTAAAAGTTTCCTGATACGCACTGTCAACAGAAATTGAACAGTTGAAATTCTTTTTCAGCAAAAACTTTGCAGCTTGCGCCTGCCTTTCAGCAACTTTCTTATTTGCTAAAAACAAAGAAGCGGCAGAAACCCCATTTATCTTCAGCAATTCAAAATCACCTGCCAAATCAATCTTTTTTATTTTTCTAATCTCGCTTAAAAACTCTTCAAAACTATTAAACTTCTCAAGCTTATACTTAGGATTAACAACCACCTCAACTCTCCCACCTCCTTTCGGATAATACCCCCTCTTAATCAAATTAATTTTAAGCTCTTTAACAAATCTCTTTCCATACGGAACTAAAACATTTCTCAAATACTCTACAGGTGCCTGCCATTTACCCGCAGTCCCTCCCATAATTGTCAATTTTACTTTTCCATCAGCAAACATGCACGGCAACAAAACAGCCTGCAACAATAAAGCAATTGAGCCGGCAGTTCCAATGTCTATATTATATTCCCCTTCTTTTATTTTTCCAGGAAAAAACTCTAATTCAGTAGAGCCAATTGTAACTTCATTTGTCTTCGCATCGCAAATCTGCTTCAAAGCATTAATCGCTTCCAAATGCTGCGCTTTTAGCCCAGCCTGCTCCCTGCCTTTCCTTATATTAATTACTCTGAATGGTTTTTGTGTCAGCACGCCAAGAGCTAAAGCTGTTCTGACAATCTGGCCTCCGCCTTCGCCGTGGCTCCCGTCTATTTCAATCATAATTATAATGTGTTTTGCATTTAGTTTAAAAAACAATCGACTGCGGAGCACTCTAAATTAATTTTAAAATTTTAAATATCCTGATCACTAAACTAACACAATAAAACAGATAACCTTTTTAAACCAACTAAATTAACCTAATCTTATCGGGGACGTAGTATAATCTGGTAGTACAATCGGCTCCAGTCGTGGAGCATTGAGTCGCAAGACGATGACAAAGCTAATGGTTGACACCGATTAATTTGGGTTCAAATCCCAACGTCCCCACTTCTTGTTACTATTCTCAAATAGAAACATTTAAATATTAGCCCGCCTAAAAACCAGTAAAGTGTGGTTTAATTTTATGTTCGGGGTGGATTAATGGAAACTATATATAAAGCAGCTGCTTGGATTGGGGGAATAACTATAGTTACAATTGCAGGATTTTACGCATTCTTCTACGAACCAGCAAAATCTTCTACTCCAAGACAAAAACCAGCAGCAACAGCACCAACAGGAGCAATAGGCCCAGCTGCTCCAACAATTGATGAAAAAGTAACACCCGAGCCAGATGTCCCAGAAGGAAAAAAACCAGACTACAGACCACAACCTACTCCAACACCAGTGCCTGCACCAGCACCATTTTACGCTAACTTAGATACTCTAGAACTAAAAATATTTACTGAAGGCATTACGCCAGAAGAATTCACCCTAATGACTACTGCTGCAGATTCTCCATTTGCAAAACTGCATGAAACTTATCAAGGCGATCCAAACAAAGTTCTCCAAGATCCGCTTTTCGCTAATCACACGGCAGCATGGTATGCAGGAAGAACAGTAAATCCAGAAATAAATGGCTGGACACTATGGGCAAATTCCCAAGCAACATCAAAAGCTTTAGGTGATACTACAGATACTAGACTATTATTGCTTTATCTAACTGCTCTCAACAGACAACTAGCTCACAAAGGTGAAATAAAATGAATCTTCTAGAAAGAACAAACAATTACTTCGCATATATTGGAAACGGCACAGTCGATGCAGCAAAATATGTTGGAAGAAAAATGGCAGATAACGCAACAGCAATAACACTAGCTGCTTTAGCTGCAGTTTTACCATCATGTGCACAATATTTAGATACACGAGATCTTAAAGATCAAGCTGCTCGAGTAGAAACCCTCTCAGCACCATTAAAACCAGCACTAGAATTAGAAAAACTCAGTGCAAAAATAAACACAGATGAAATACCAGCAACTTTGCCGCCAGTATATGATACACAACCAGCTAAATCTGCACTTGACGCAGATGACTTCGCAACACTGGACAGAGTAATTGACTCATTAACATACATGAGAGGAATAAGAGAACGCAACTTGCAGCCACATCTCGCAGCAAAACACTTCACATTTATCACAGACAAAGAAGGAGCCCCAAAATATAACGAAATAGCTTCTCAAAAAGCAGAGGATTACAGAAGAGCTGCAGCACGTGCCCTAAAGAACGGTTACATAGAAGGGGAAATGCTCCGTCTACGAACAAGAATCAGCAGCTTGGATAAAAAAGATCCTCTAAAAAGCGAACTAGAAACAAGACTAAAAGAATTTCACGGAGAGGCAGAGCGCCAAATGTACGACACACTTGTTTCAATTGCTGCACTGCGCGCAGCTGGCATTTACGATAGAGAAATGATTAACTTTTACGGCACTCTCGCAAGAGCGACCTCAAACATAGATCCAAGTTCTCTCGGTCAATTAGTATTAGAACGCGAAGGAATTACAATAGACTCTTCAAAGCTAGAAAAAACAGCAAAAACATTTGGTGATTATAGAGTAAGAACAGCAACCCACGAAGCACGAGAAAAACTCTCTGCATTGCTCGACTCAGACAAAATAAACCAGGAGCAATACTGGAGTGCTGTAATAAGAATCGTTGAGTTGGAAGAACAAGCTCTAAGAACTGTTCCGCCTCCGGAAATTAAAGTAAACTGGCTGGATATTCTCCCGCTTTTTGGCCTTGCACGCAATCTATACTTAGACGCGCCAAACGCATTCGGCTATAAAGGCATTAATCCAGAAGAAATTGAAAAAGCAGTTGGTCTCGTGCTAGCAACATTAATGGGACGCGCAGATGAAATCAACACCAGTGTAGAAGCTCACAGAGAGAAAATAGCGGTTGCTGGAGTATCAACAGCAGTCGGTGGAATTATAAGTTACACAACAGGCGGTGCAGGCAACGCCAATGGCGCAGCAACCACATCAGTAGGAAGAGTTGGAACAGTATTAACGGGCGGCAACAGTGGCAGAACAGGCGGTCCAGCATTCAGATAATTAAACATAATGGGTGTTTAACATAATGAACAAAAAAATATTCATCGCATTCATAGCATTTCTTTTAATTATACCTATAGCATTTGCTGGCAACACAGAAACAAACCGCTTTTTCGACAAAGCAACAAATGCTCCAATCACGGCAGTAGATGCTTTAGTTTTCAGATGCACAGACAACAACGAACAATGCCATAATGTTCTGCAGCCTCCAGTCTTCGCAGGCAACAGCGGCGCATCAAACACAATTACATTTGAATACCCAACCACAAGCACACCAAGAGATTACGGAGAATACTTTTACGATCCTTTAGGAGAGTACATTCCTTTAGAATACGTAACAAAAGACAATTGGGGAACAGGCGCTTCCTTTACTTATGATAATTTCTTCGAAAAAGCACAAAACTGCCGCGCTCCAGTCGACAACTTCCGCGTAATAAACACAGTTTACGCAAACGAGCCATTGCAGATTAACTTGCGCGCAGCTTTGGATGCAGACACACACTCAGCATTCAGAAGCTCAGGAATTCCTCCATTTTACGTTCCTCCGGCTTTCAAAGACGTTTATTATTCTGCCTTGACTGATGTAACATTAGTAATCCTAGACCCATTAAATAATTTAGTTCACACAGAAACAAAAACAGTTAACATCTACATGGATGAGATAGAAAGAGTTCAATTCACATGGACTCCAACAGTCCCAGGCGAAGGCTACCAGGCATTTGTTACAACCGATGTAACAGATCCTCAATGCGCATCAAGCGACACAGCAGTAACAGGAAAAGTTGCAATTACAGTTCTTCCAGCCCGCCCAATGGATGAATGTTATGTGATATTAAACGATTTAAAAACGGATGCAGCATTCCCAGTTGTTAACCAACCAATTACCGTAACATACACAAAACTAAGCAACTTTGCTGACTCAAACTCACAAAAGACAGCAGTACCAATGAATGCCACATACGAAGTGGTAAATGACAGAATTGGTGCTTTCAGCGGCCCAACAGTATTCCAGCAGCAAGCAACAATCCCTGCAACAGACACTTTCACGCCATCAACACAGTCATTTACATTTACTCCAACTTCAACAGGCTTCCATACAATCTATGTAGGTGGCCAAGGATTCAGCCCATTATGCAACAATGTTCCAAACAAACAGCAAGTTTCAGCTTTAGAAATATTTGTCGATGAAGATTTAAGCGACGTAACATTCTTCGTCAAGCAAAAATCAAACAGCGCTCCAATTGCAGGCGCAACAGTTGATTTCGCAGGAAAAGTAAACGCAACATTAGCAAACGGAGAAGCAAAATTCAACGACATTGCTCCGGGCACATACTCATACAAAATAACTCATCCAAACTTCAAGGCAGTTACAGGAACAGTCCAAGTTGGATTGACAAATGTTCAGGTTGACGTAACAATGACTGCTGCAAACAGAGCACCTCAAATCTTCCTGGACGACACAGACCCATTAACAATTGTTGTAAGCGACACAACAACTTTAGACTTCACAAACTATGTTTCAGATGAAGACGATGACAGATCAACCTTAACGTTAGACGTTTCAGGAAACACTGCAGTCGGAGTTTCAATCTCAGGCATGTTAGTAACATTCACAGCTCCGGGTGCTCCAACAAGCGAGCTATTAAACTTCACAGTAGCAGATCCAAGCGGCGCAGAAGCATCAGACACATTAACAGTCGACGTAACAGCAGCAAACACTCCTCCAGTTTTAGGTGGCTTGCCAGACGTAACAACTGACGAAGACTTAAGATTTTTAGACGCATTTAACCTGGAAGACTTTGCATTCGACTTAGAAACGCCATTAGACGACTTAACCTTCACCATCTCAGCAAACGCATGCGGAACAACATTAGACGCAGCAAACAACATTGACGTTAGACCATCTCCAAACTTTAATGGAGTCTGCACAATAACAGCGACTGTAACAGACCAAGGCGGCTTAACTGACACAGACTTATTCGATGTAACAATCCTGCCGATTAACGACGCTCCAAGAATTGATTCATTCCCGCCTCCAACAACAGCAGAAGTTAATGTCCAATACCGTTATCAAGTACAGGCATTCGATATAGACGGCGATCTTTTAGCATACTCTCTCGCAGCAGCACCAGCAGGAATGGTAATAAATCCCGCAACAGGATTAGTTACCTGGACTCCGACATTAGCGCAAAACAACACAATAAACACAGTAACAGTTGTAGTTGATGATGGCTTTTTGACAGACACCCAAACATTTGACGTAACAGTTGGCGCAGGCAACACAGCACCAATATTTACAAGCACACCAATAACAACCGCTCAGACGAATAACCTATACACATATGATGCTGACGCATTTGACCCGGATGTAGGCGATATTGTAAGTTACAGCCTATTAACAGCTCCGAT
>CAYJSO010000027.1:2647-9180 GCA_964372795.1 uncultured Methanosarcinales archaeon | reverse complement strand
CAGCAAACCTTTTTCCTTTCTCTTCCTAATAAGCAGATTTTGTCCCTCCTTATTTATTATAAAAGAATTATAGTGCTGCTTCGACTTTAGAATTTGTTCTTTGCTTTTAACTTCTATTTTCTCTGGCATTATAAGATAATCGTCTTCTTTCAGTTCACTCGCAGCTTTTTCTATAATGCCTTCTTGAGATGCAACAAAGAATGTATGCCCAGCAGAAGCCTGAACTTCAATTCTAGGGCACTTAGTAACAATCTTGTAAACCACATTCTTCTTTGCACTCCATTTATCCAATATGCGCGAATCCTGAATTGAACCATTGTTCATAATCATAAAACTTATAACTTTGCCCTGATTATGAATAACTTCAATAGGAAGGATCGAGCCAGCAGATAATTGCACTAAAGAATCTTTCACTAAGCATTGTCCTCCGGCCTTAAATTTTCCCGGCACATGAGAATGTGTTTTTGCCAACGGAATTATCGTTTTGCCTTTCAGCAAAGCAATATCAGCATCTCTGCGATCAATAACAACCAAACCATATATGCTCCTTTCTTCCAGCATCTGCTCCAAAATATCCAAAACAAATTCCTTGTCGCATCTGTAAAGCCTGGTACCTATCGGCATCGGCGGTTCAACACTCCACACTTTAACATCCTGCTGCCCCTCCCTCGCTGCAACATTCCCGGAAAAATCTGCCAATCCATTTGGTGGCGTTTGCTTGTACAGCCGTAAATGCTGAATCATCCTTTCTAACGCAGCCTGAACATTTTTCCTTGTGCTTGCGCTTTTAATATTGCTGGCTGTCCCCTGCTCTTCATACAAATGCCCTATTATTTTATTCAGCTCATATCCGGCAGGAATGTAAACCGTAACCAATTCGGTATGATTCGCCCGATATAGCTTCAGCTCATTAACGAACTTCTTCAGTTTGTGTTTTTGCGCTGCAGTTATTTCCATGACGATAAAAACTCCAACTTACTTTATAAAACTTTGCAGAATAAATAAACAGTAACCTTTTTAAACCTACCACTCATTTTCGCTTTAAAATTGGGGCTGTGGGGTAGCTTGGCCATCCTTTCTGGTTTGGGACCAGATGACCCCGGTTCAAAAGCAAAAAAAAGAAGAAAAATTTAAAATGCTGAACTTCCGGGCAGCCCCATCGCATTCACCATGGCAAAGAAAGTCGAAAAATTAAAACCTACAAAGCGTTTTGGCGCTCGTTACGGCCCTAGAAATAAAATCAAATTTGATAAAATCGAGCGCGTTCAGCGTTCTTACCAAAAATGCCCCTATTGCAATTACACAGCCGTTAAACGCTTGTCTGTCGGCATCTGGCAGTGCTACAAATGCAACTCAAAGTTCACAGGAAAAGCATATACAATAAAAGAAGAGCTTAAGTTTGAAGAAGCTGAAGAAGAACAAACACCAAAAGTCGAGGCATAAACAATGGTAAGCTACAAATGTTTCACATGCGAAAAAATGGTAAGTGACGAATATTTGCGAACAAAGATACGCTGCCCATATTGCGGCGGAAAAATGCTTTACAAAGAAAGAACAGCAGCAACAAAAGTAAAAGCAATTTAAGATGTATTCCTTAACCATAAAAAGCAAAGGCGACATAAACAAATTTTATGAAGCCTTGAAGTTAGAAGCAGCCAAAGGGAACCGCTTTGATTTGCAGATAAAAAAAGAGAAAGACGGAATAGCAATAGCATTAACAGCAAAAGACGCAGTTGCTTTAAAAGCAATTGCAACATCAATGATAAAGTTGTTGGAAATTGCTGAAAAAATAGGTAAGTTAAAATAAAAAAACAGTTGAAAATTAAAGGCAAAAATAACAAATAAAAAAAATTAAAATTAGATTAAATAAAAAGTTAAAAAAACAACAAATAAAATATTAGCATAACAATCAAAACAAACTTAACATGTCGGAGAACAAAACTGAAGAAAAAGTAGCGCACTTGCAGATGCTGCAGCAGAATTTGCAGGCTTTATTAGTCCAAAAACAGCAGTTCCAGATGCAGCTGAATGAAACCGAGTCTGCTTTAGCAGAACTAAAAAACGCAAAGCAAGCTTACAAAATCATAGGCAACATTATGGTGCTGTCTTCTCAGCAGGAAATGGAAAAAGATTTAAAGGAGAAGCAGGAAATGTTTGAGCTTAGAATAAAAAACATTGAGGCACAGGAGGAAAGACTGAGAAAGAAAGCAGAAGAGCTGCAGAAAGAAGTTTTATCTGAGTTGAAAGAAAAATGATGCTCGTGCAGGATGTAATAACAACATTGAAGGAAATCAAGCAGGACACAGCAGTAAACAAAAGCATAAAGGAAAAGTTTGAAAGGATAATCTTATTCCTGCAGAAAGATCCCGAACTGGGCAAAGACAAAGCATTAGTTGAAATCGAAGAAATGCTTGCTAAAAACGACATCCAGCCATACTTAAGAGCGCAGATTTACAATATAGTTAGCATGATTGAGAGTATGTAAAAATTTATATATAAGTATAGTTTCTAAAAGAAAATGGGAATTCACGATGGCGGTCCTGGAAGCGATGCTGTTGCGCAAGCTGAACCTGATCTAGACTATAAACAAAGAAGAACCTACGAAGCAGCGGTGGCATTCCTAAAAGCAGCAGACATAAAAGCTACTTTTGATGAAAAATGCAGAGATAGTGTAGATAACTGTGCTAACTTCAAACTTGAACCTTTAGCAGAAGGTTCGGACGACAAAGTAAATTTCACTCCGGAGGAAGGCGGATGGTTAGATATTGATTACTATAGAACAGTCGCGTCTTCTCCACAACAACTTGTTGATGACAGTGGCTTAGTCGCTGTAATAGAAAGAATAGCAGGAAACGCAGGAATAGCTTTTGAATTATCAGATGATGCTGATTTCTACTTAATACTTTCAAGAAGAATAAGGCCAGGAGACGCGAGATTTGCAGCGAGATTTGCAGAAATATTAGGCATAGTAGAAAAAATAATAAAATTCTATAGCATAAAAAAACCAAGATATAAGAAATAATAACTACCTCTTCCTCACCATCACCGTGCTCTTAACCAAAAGTGAATTCGGAATGTAAATAACATCTCCTTTTCCCGTAACCAGCTCAGTTTCAATCAAACTTATCTTCCTCACTCTTCCTCCAACATTCTTTACCATGACTTTCTGTCCGACTTTAAACAGCTTCTTGCGGTAAATAAACAAGCCGGCAATCATGTTTGGAATGAAATCTTTTACTCCAAGCACAGTTGAAATTATAATCAGCAAAACAGCCCCTCCGACAATTATATACAAGACAATTACACTCAATCCAATCTGATTCAAAGCCATTACTATGGCAACCAAATAAATCAAATAAGCTAAAATTGTTGCAATCGTATGTTCTATCGGCATAGAAAATCCAAGTTTACTTAAATTTTTATCAACTTCAACTTCATGCAATATTTTCTCAACAACCCTCGCAACAATCCTTCCGATTATAAAGCCGATCAGCAAAATCAGCAGAGTAACAATAAGCTTCCCGAGCACCCCGGAGAACAAATTATTTAAACCATACCCGCTACTCTGCAGCAATGAGCTAGCATTAACCATAAGCTTAAAACTCACAATAGTGCTTATATAGTTTGCGTTAGTTATAATAAAGGAATAACTAAAAATAAGATAAAATTAAAATAAAATAATATACAAAAGAATAAAGAAAAATAAAACTAAAAAAGAATCTAAAAACAAATCAAAATGCCGACAAACGCCACCGCAGAATACTCAGCAGCTGAAATAGAGTATCAAAAAGCAGGCACAACAGAAGAAAAGCTGAAAGCACTGGAAAACATGCTTAGGGAAGCTCCTTCCCACAAAGGCGCAGAAAATTTAAGATCAGACATAAAAAATAAAATAGCAAAAATTAAAGGGAAAATAAAGAAAGAAAAGGCGCAGAAAAAAGTCGGCTACAGCATCTCAATAAAAAAAGAAGGCGCGGCTCAAGTTCTTTTGGTAGGCACAACCAACAGCGGCAAATCCACTTTATTGAACAAATTAACCGGCTCAAACGCAAAAATAGCAACTCATCCCTTTACAACAATAAAGCCCGAAATCGGAATGCTCGACTATAAAGGCATTAAAATCCAGATAGTTGAGCTTCCAGCCATAGTAAAAAACTTCGAAGAAACTGAAAATGGAAGAGCTTACCTCGCAATAATGAAGCAGGCAGAGTTAATAGTTTTATTATTCAGCACCCCAGAAGAATACGAACTGTTAAGAAACGAGCTGTACAACATAGAAACAAGAAAGATAATTTACAACGAAAACTCAAATATAGCAGATGACATTTGGAGAAATTTAAACCTAATAAAAGTCTACACGAAAGAGCCGGGCAAAAAGCCAGCATACCTTCCAATCTCACTGCAAAAAAATTCCACAGTTGCAGACTTGGCAAAAACAGTCCACAAAGACTTCTTAAAAAAATTCCGCTTTGCAAGAATCTGGGGCAGCTCAGCCAAATTCGGCGGACAGCAAGTCGGCTTAACACACAAATTAGAAGATGATGATATTGTTGAAGTGCATCTCAAATAGAATTCAAATACTCCGTCTTGTTCTTAAACCCATTCTTCTTGGCAAGCTTCTCCATTGCCTTGTCAAAACTGCTCCCATACTGTGCAGCTTGCTTTTTCCTCCAAGCAACTTCTTTAGCTAATCCAATTTGCTCAGCAACTTTCCTTAGAATAATTTTCCTGTTCCCGGAATCAATTTTATATTTAGCAGGCACTCTCATCGCATTTAATATCAGCTCTTGCTCCAAATATGGGGTTAGCACATTAATCCCAAGCGCCCTGCCTAAAGCAGCATCCCTGACCAAATCCTTTCCCCACATTTCCCTCAATCCGCGCCAGCACTCTGCCTGAACATCTTTTACTTTAGTATGCCTCAAATAACCGGCAAATATCTCCTCTGCCCCCAACCCTCCAAAAAAAGTCTTAACATTATCTTCTCTAGCCAGCTCATTCGCTGCAATTATAACAGCAGCAACACCAACATGTACAGCTTCAGCTAAATTAACTTCTTTTAATATCCTGACAGCCTTTTCAATAATCTTTTCAGCTTCACTTATATTAAACAGCTTCAGCCTTAATTCAAATCCCAGCTCATCCGCAGCTTTCTCAGCAAAAACAGCATCATCCGGCTTCTTTAATCCAGCAAACTCAAACCCGGCAGTATAGCAAACAAAGCTTGCTCCTAACTGCTTTGCAATTAAAGCCAACAGCGAGCTGTCAACCCCTCCGGAAAAAAACACGCCAAATTTCTGCTTCTGCAGCCTTTTCTTAACAGCCCTGATCAAACTAAATCTGATTAAATCGGCGCATTCTCCTTCATCATCGATTTCTCCTTCTGCTTTCTCCTTTAATTCCTCTATTTTTCTCTCCCACTCCCCCTTGCTGACCAGTCCTTTTTCGTTAATCCAGAACTCCATAAAAAGCCCAAAAAATACAAAAGTTTAAAAACATATACCCATAAACAGAATACTTATAATAAAACAAATGGCAGAGCAAACAAGCAAAGAAGAAAGAGTTGGCTTCCACAAGGGGGCATTGGCAACACTAGCAAAAGAACGTGAAGAAATGCTAAAGATTCTTACAATAGTCGAGCAGTTAATGCAGATGCACATCAAAGAATTAAAAAACTTAGGCGTTGACCTTGAAAAGCTGGCAAAAGAAGCAAAAGAGAAGAAAAAGAAGCCAATGGAAGACATTCTAAAGCAAACTTAAACATGCGCTATTCTTTCTCAGCAACCGGACACAAAAACATTCTAGCAACCCATAAAACAACTTTAGAATTCACAAAAGACTCCCACTTAACAGAAAAAGGCGACTGCATTGTTGCAGTTAATTCAAACTTTAATTTAAATAAAATAAAAAAATTTCTTAATAATAAAAAAATAAATATTACCATAGAAACTAATAAAATTAAAGACACAATTACAGCAACACCAAACCCTTCCTTTAACGATAAAAAAGAAATTGTCATAAGAAAAACAGATTTTATTTCAAAAAGAACGCTTGCAATCAACGCAGACAAATCTGCTTCTGAATTAAAAAAAGACTTGATTGAACAGTTTAAAAATAAAAACGCAAAAATAAAGATAACAATAGAACAAAAGCAGATAAGTTTATAAATCTTAAAACCATAGCAAGCAACATGTACAGGAAAGGAATTGCTATAAACCCGGTAGATGCCATCGCAGGAGTTATTCTTGTATTGGCTGGATTAATAACAATATTTGGTATGGTTAACTTGGGTGCAGCGCTCGGAGGAATTGGCCTGTTAATAGAAGCAATAAAAATACTGCTGCAATCTGGACCCTAAAATGGTAGAAATAATTAACTTAATAGTTGGAACTGGTGTAATTGTCCTGAATCTAATACCATTTATACTTAAAAAGCCAAAATACCTGCTGGTAACAGCAATAACATCACTGCTAATTCTTTTCCTCCTTGCTTACCTTAAGTGATTACAATATCAGCTCTTTCGTCCTATGTAT
>CAYJSO010000027.1:0-2637 GCA_964372795.1 uncultured Methanosarcinales archaeon | reverse complement strand
CTTCGGCAGATAATTAAGCAGCTTCCCGTCTTTATACTTCGCAGCTCCAAAAAAGTCCCCTTTAAACTTTAAAATAACAAACGGAGAACCTTCAACATTTAATTCAGCTTCAATCTCATGCCCTTTAAAATACTCTCTCACCTTCTCTTCACTCAGCTCAACAACATTTTTTCTAGCAAAAGGCCCAACTATCTGTGAGCCTTCAATCGAAAGCCTTACTTCCTCATACTTATTCACTTCCGCAAAATACAGACCAATAGAATTAATATTCAGCTTCTCAAAATCAATCTTGCTGGCATCTTTAGAAATAATATAAACATGATTTTTATCATCCATTAAAAAAGCATGCTCCAACTGCAATTCACAATCATAAAGCTCCTCTAACTTATCCAATATCTCCTTAACTTCTCTCGTATTCAATATTTTTAGTTTTCTTCTCATACTCCCCACGCCATATTCTTCTTCCTTTTTATCTCTGCAACTTCCTTCAGCAGCTCAACATCTTCCTTATCCAGATAATGCTTGAGCTCTTTCATTTTCCTGAAATGCTCTTCCGGAATGTCCGTATACAAAATCTCTCCCGACTTCACTTGCCTTCCAAATGTTACATCATCCATAGCAATTGCTGCCCTTTTTCCCACTTCCAAAACAGGAATAGACTTCTGCTCTTCCTGAATGCTTTTAATTGCCCCCAGCTTCTTTCCATTAGCATTAACTACTGCTTCATTTGCCTTTACCCTTCCCATCATTACCTCAACCCCAAAAACGGCGGGATTGCTCTGCCTGAAAATATATCCTTCGCCCAAAACCCTGAACTTCCCTCCCCTTACAAGATTGTCAAGCTCGGCCATCTCAGTCGCCCTTTTCTTTGCTTCCTTCCACTTCTCATAATCTTCTATTATTTTATAGATAACATCATGCATTATAACCTTCACATCTTTTTCAGCAAGATACTTTTCAGCTTCCTCAATTACTTCAACATTAAAACCCAAAACAACCGCATAGAAAGGATTTATCTTGCCCATATTCTCGGCTTCAACAAGCTCTTTCTTTGTAATTTTGCCAATGCTCGCTGTTCTGATTGGAATTTGCTTCTCCCTTAGCAAAACATTCATCGCTTCCAGGCTGCCAAGCGTGTCTGCTTTAACAATTACCCCTTCTTCATCCGTTTCAATCAATATTGCTTTAACTTCTTTTTGAATTTCTTTAGTAACTTTCTCAACATCCCCGGCACTGCAGCTCTTCAGCGGCATTCCGGCAACAACCTTATCCAGCTCAGGCGCAGAAACCTTCACCCCAGCCGCAGCAAACACTTCATTAACATTCTTAAACTTGGCTTTCTTCTCCCCCATCTCAACCAAAGGCAACGGCTCAAGTAAAGCCCTGACTTTAGTCACAACTGGCTTCTCCAGCCCGCCAATCACAATCACATCTCCAACCTTTAACTTTCCATCGTAAACAATTACATCAACTGTAATTCCCAAGCCTTTTTCTTCCTTCACCTCAAGCACAGTTCCCTTAGCAAAACCTTTAACCTCAACTTCAAGCTTCTCCTGCAAAAACTTCTGAGCTAACCCGGAAATTACCATTAGCAGCTCTGCAACCCCTTCACCAGTCAGCCCAGAAACAGGAATTATAGCAAGTTGCTTTGTATAATCAGAAACTCTGTCAAATCTGTCTGCTTGAAATCCCAACTCATACAGCTTGCCAACCAGCTCATAAATCTTCGTTTCAAAAATTTCCTGTGTTCTCTGCGCCTGTCTTGCAATATTCTCAACAATCGTTTTGCTGTTATCGCTGTTCCAGCCGGTTACTAAATCAATTTTATTAGCCGCAACAATAAAAGGCGTCTTATCTGCCTTCAAAATCTCAATGCTCTCCAAAGTCTGCGGCTTAAATCCTTCATTTACATCCACAACCAACACAGCTATATCAGCTAAAGCTCCTCCTCTCTTGCGTAAATTAGTAAATGCCGCATGTCCGGGCGTGTCAATAAACAGCAAGCCAGGAATAGTAAACTTAAGCTTCAATTTCTCAAGCAAACTCCCGCAAATCTTCTTAACAGAAGCTAACGGAATCACACTGCACCCAATATGCTGTGTTATAGCCCCAGCTTCTCCCTTAGCAACAGCGCTGCCTCTAACACGATCAAGCAACGTTGTCTTTCCGTGATCAACATGCCCAACAATTGAAACTATCGGCTGTCTTGTTACCATAGCAGCCTCAACCAAGCTAATGTTTTTAAAGGTTATCAAAAAGCAAGGCTTTTTGTAACCCTAAAAAACCACACAGGGTTTTTTAAATGTTGCTTCATTTTATTTAGTTAACGTATGCGATCGTTGTTATGTGTCCCGACGAATGAAATGAGTAGAGCGTGGCGAGGAGCGGAGGCGAAGCCGAGCACCGTAGAGTTCCAGAAGTCGCCGAAAGCTTATTAAAGAATAAAAAAGTATTCTTATAACAATGACCTCAAATACCCGTTTTTGGATTCTCGGATTTATTTTAATCGGAATTGTCTTTATGAGTGGATGTACTCAAGAAGTAAATACAATTCAGGAAGCTGAGGAGAATATTCCAGAATCTCCAATAACTATTGAGGAAGAATCACAACCAATGGAAGGAGAAGCCAGTAATTTA
>CAYJSO010000026.1:0-9509 GCA_964372795.1 uncultured Methanosarcinales archaeon | reverse complement strand
CCATACAAAAATAGATTTTTCCTTCTATTTATAAATATAATGCAAATTTACCACGTTCAAGAGTGTCTAAACTAATCTCTCAACAGAAGCATCTTGCTCCCTTCTTTCTAAAACAAGTTTTGCCAACCTTCTTCTATGCGCCTCATCAATAACTGCTCTAACCTCTTCCCCTATCTCAGGAGAATATCCTATAGGTACTTCAAGCGACTCCAAACCCAATTCCATTACCAAAGCAACCACATCCTCAACCTTCGCAAGTAAAGCAGCACTTCCTGTATTAGCCGGCCAACTCACGTGATAAATCTTCCCTTCATGGCTCGTTCCTATCGAAACACCTTTGTATTTCATAACAAACTAGCCAATCCACTGCTTTATAAACTTTATCTAAACCAAACCTTTTTAAACTTCTGATAACTCCCAAAACGTATGGAAGAGTTCGACTTCATCGTGATAGGCGCAGGTTCTGGACTTGAAGTAAGCTCTGTTGCAGCTGCTTTGAACAAAAAAGTAGCAATCGTAGAAGAAGGTCCAATGGGAGGCACTTGCTTAAACCGCGGATGCATCCCAAGCAAAATGCTCATACACAGCGCAGACGTAATCGCAACAATAAAACGCGCACCAATTTTTGGCATCTACCCAAAAGGCTACACGATCGACTTCAAAAAAATGGTAAACAGAGTGACAAAAACAATAGACGAAGACGCAAGAAGCATAGAGCACGCAATCCGTTCGGACAAATACTCAGCTTTATTCAAAACGCGGGGCAAATTCATTGGAGAAAGAACTTTGCAGGTAGGAAACAAAAAGATACGCGGAGAAAAAATAATTATAGCAGCCGGAACCCGCCCAAGCACCCCGCCAATCGAAGGATTAAAGGAAACCCCTTTCATCACAAGCGACCAGGCGCTAAGACTAACAAAACAGCCCAAAACGCTTACAATCGTTGGCGGCGGCTACATAGCAGCTGAGTTAGCACACTTCTTCGGCGAGCTTGGAACAAAAATTACCATTGTGCAGCGCGATCCAATGCTAATCCCAAACGAAGACGAGGAAATCGCAAAAGCCTTCACAAAAACCTTCAGCAAAAAATACAAAGTTTTTCTTGAGCATAGCGGCTTGTCTGCAAAATACAATAACAACAAATTTACAACAACTATAGCTCCAAAAAACGGCAAAGGGCAAGCAAAAAAACTAATTTCAGAGCAATTATTAATCGCAGTTGGCAGAACCCCAAATACAGATTTATTGGAAGTAGAAAAATCAGGTGTAAAAACAAACAAATTCGGCTATGTTATAACAAACAACTACCTCGAAACAACGGCAAAAAATGTCTGGGCACTGGGCGACATAGCTGG
Organism: uncultured Methanosarcinales archaeon; assembly: GCA_964372795.1. Lineage (GTDB taxonomy): Archaea > Nanobdellota > Nanobdellia > Woesearchaeales > JAGLXL01 > CAYJSO01. The sequence continues at coordinate 8,154 of CAYJSO010000026.1, read as the reverse complement.
CAAATTCCTATTCAAGCACAGCGCGAACCTAGAAGCAGAATACGTTGTTCAAAACGCTATCTACAACAAGCGTTTAGCAGTAGATTACACAGCAATGCCTCACGCTATCTTCTCTTCTCCGCAAATCGCAGGCGTAGGAGAAAGACAGCAGGACTTGGATGCAAGAAAAGCAGACTATGCAATTGGCAAATACAATTACATAAACACTGGCATGGGCGCAGCTTTGGATGACAAAGAAGGCTTTGTTAAAGTCTACGCAGACAAAAAAACAAAGAAAATCCTCGGCTGCCATATTATAGGCACAGACGCAAGCTCAATTATACACGAAGTTATAGTCGCGATGAAAGCGCACGGCACAGTCTCCTCAGTTCTTGATACAGTTCACGTCCATCCAGCACTGCCAGAAGTCGTGCAGAGGGCCTTTGGAAATATTGAGTGGTAACTTCTTAACAAATTTTATATAAATTATAAGCAATATAAAAAACTTTAAATACCCCTAGCTTAACAGCCTGCAAATGTCTCAACATAAAAGAAAAACGCCAATGGACGAAGTAGTGACAAACGAAGCTTATGCTGGGCTTCTTGAGCGGCTTGGATTTAATGAACACGCTGCACAGATCAGAGGTATGGAACCCCCTTTGCAAAGAAGATGGAAAGGCAGCCAGGGTAAAGACAGCTACTTTACCAGAGCGCTTAGAGTAGATCCTGCCGTAGGAACTTTGCTTAGCGCTGTAGCTTACGCAGCTGATGAAGGTGATGCTAACGGCATAACTGGTCTTCCTAAATCAGAACTAGAAATTATGCTGCATGATATAGAAGTTAATCATGCTTTTGCAGCAATTCTTAGAGGCCTGGGCTACCCGGAGACTGCTAAAACAATTGAAATTAGCACAATATCTATCTACTTGGATTGGCTTAGAGTAAAAGATTCAAGAGGCGAACTTTTCTTCAGAGATCTTGATGTTGACTGGCACGAGCGCAGATACCTTAATAGGCTTTTCAGAGGGGGGCAATATGCTATTCTTGAAGCAGCAGAAATGGACCATAGAAGGCTCCGTGCGGACGTAGAAAAATATAGGATAGGACCCCTAGATCCACAATTAATAGCGACACATAGACTTGTCTCGAATCCGCAAGGAATGAGAAAAGCTATCGGTGAGTCTTAGTATACGCTCTAGAGCAGTATCCCACTAGAACATAAAAAATTTACAGATATAATGCCACTAAACGAGTTTTATCTTCAATCCCTTAAATGAGTATACTTTTTATACAGAAGAAAACCAGATATATATGCCCCTATCCCAAATAAAGCTCCAAGTACGGCTTCATAAAAAATATGGCTCTTCTGCGCGGTATCTGCAACATATTCCAGCCGCACGGCCAATCCATTCAAATTCATTCCAGAAACGTCCCAACCATTTCTACTCTGTTCCTGCGCATCTTTAGCAAGCTTTTTAGCTTTCTCTACACCATGTCCTAAAAGCAGCAATTCCCGGGGAGATAAATCTGAGCTTACTCGACTTATAGCTTCCTCTACATCAGCTATTTCTCTTTCAAGTCCAGATGGAGAAATAGCACCTCTTGCCCCTTTAGCCGCCCCTCTTAACTCTACTGCACTTCTTGGTTCAGGATTTCTTATAGCATCCTGCGCACAAAAAACAGAAGCAGCAGTTAAAACTGCTGTAGCAGCTACATATCCCCAATATCCAACTTCACTTTTTCCTGGCATAAACCCACCTAAGCTAAACTAACCGTGCGCATATATAAATCTTTCTTTATTCTTAAGTGGTATCCCTCTGCATTATACATATTCCACAAAAATAATCTTTTTAAATAACAACTTTCTAGCAACCACCATTAATGGTATATTTAAACAAACACACATACAATAGGTTGTGGTTGTGTTGTCACCTGTGAGGGAAAATGTATGGTTACTGAAATTCAAGGAAATGAAATATCGTCTATAAAAGAAGGCCTTTCACTAAAGAGATTAAAAAGGATTTCTAAAATACATTTTAATAACAAAAACCAGACTAAACTTCCAATCGCGAGCTGATCAAAATGCGCTGCCCTTTCTGCTCACACAAAGACACGAATGTCATAGACAGCAGAGTGAATGAAGCAGAAGTCAGAAGAAGAAGGAAGTGCAGCAAATGCAGCAAGCGCTTTACAACATACGAAAATCCTGAACTGGAATTAAGGGTAATTAAAAAGGATGGGAGAAGGGAAACATTCAGCAGAGAAAAAATAAAGTTAGGAATTGCAAAAGCCTGCAACAAGCGCCCAATCACGCCGGAACAAATTGAAGAAATCACTGGCAAAGTGGAGCAGAAAGTAAGAAACATGGGCAAAGAAGAGCTCCGTTCGTTCATTATAGGCAACACCATAATGCGCGAACTGATAAAAGTAGACAAGGTAGCCTACCTCAGATTTGCAAGCGTCTGCAAAGCATTCGACGATCCAAAATTGTTCGAAAAGGAGATAGCATTGTTAAAAGACTAAAAGACATCGGCTGCGGAGCAGGTACGTGTCGACGCGAAGCGTGACTAGCTCCTACTAAAGTGCGTTAAGCACAATACGATTATGCGACACTATATTAAAAACAAATTAATAAAAAACAATGCAAAGACACGAAATAAGAACTATAAAATAAAAACAAATAATTAATCAAACAAAAATGATCACAAAAGTAAAAAAACGCGATGCAAGAATAGTTGACTTCGATCAAACTAAAGTAAAATCTGCGATATGGAAGGCTGTCCAGGCAGTCGGCGGAAAAGACGAAGAGCGGGCAAACTACTTAACAGCAAAAGTCATAGACGAACTGGAAAAAGAATACGACGGCAAGCGCATCCCAAGTGTGGAAGACATCCAAAACACAGTAGAAAAAGTTCTGATTGAAGAAGGCCATTCAGCAACAGCAAAAGCATTCATACTCTACAGAAAGAAGCGGCAGGAGTTAAGAGACGCGAAACTGGCATTAGGCATAGAAGATGATATGAAACTTTCTTTTGACGCCTTGAAAATTCTTACTCAATACAAAATTCTGCAGAGAAAAGATGCTAAATTAGAAACGCCGAGAGAAATGTTCATCCGTGTAGCAAAAGCGTTAGCACAGGCAGAGAAAAGATACAACCAATTGCCAAGCGAAGCAGCAGAAACTTTCACGAATGCTCTAACAAGCCTTGACTTACTGCCTAGCATAAGCATCCTAAGAACAGCAGGCACAGAAAAACATCATTTTAGCGAAGGCTATGTTCTTCCAGTACAGGATGATATCGCAAGTTTATTCGACACATTAAAACTAGCAGCCCTATTGCACAAGCACCAGCAGCGCGGCTTCGGAGTTGGCCTGTCTTTCTCTCCATTAAGGCCAAAAGGAACTAAAGTTGCGCAAAGCATAACTGCAGGCGGCCCAGTCACTTTCCTTAGATTATACGACCGCGCTTTGCACCAAATCAATCCAAACGGCGCAAATTTAGCTTTCCTCAGCATTCACCATCCTGACATAATTGATTTCATAACATCAAGGGAAAGCCAGCACTTGCGCTGCTTCGGCGTTTCAGTTTTACTGACAAAAGAGTTCATGAAGGCAGTGGAAGAAGACAAGCAATACGACCTAATAAACCCGCACAACAGCCAAACAATCACAAAGTTAAGGGCAAGAAGCGTCTTAGACATGATCGCGACAATCGCATGGCGCACAGGCGACCCAGCTGTTGTTTTCCTGGACAACATGAACAAGTATCCGGCTAATCCATTTGAAGCTGAACAAATAGAAGCAACAACTCCAAGCGGGGACCACCCTTTGCTGCCGTTTGAAAGCTGCTTCACAGCAAGCATTAACCTAAAAAATCATGTCGCAAGCAGCGACTCAGAGTTCTTCAACTGGGAAAAATTAAAACAAACCACAGCAACAGCAGTTCACATGCTTGACAATGCGATAGATGAATGCGACTTTCCAAACAGCGAGATGAAAAAAGCAATAGAGCGCACCAGAAGAATTGGCATAGGCGTTATGGGCTGGGCAGATGCTTTAATAAAACTCGAAATCCCGTACAACAGCGAAGAAGCAGTCAAGCTGGCAGAAAAAGTGATGAAATTCATAAATAATGAAGCAAGAGAAGCAAGCATAGAGCTCTCAAAAAAACGCGGCACATTCGAAGCTTACAAAGACAGCAGGCACTCAGAAAAGTCAGAAAAAATCAGAAACATAACAAGAACATCAATTAATCCAAGCGGAGCTCTCAGTGTCATCGCGAGCTGCAGCCAGGGAATTGAGCCTTATTTTGCAGTCAGCTACCTAAAACGCACGCCAATAACAGAAACATTTGAGATAATCCCAATCTTTGAAGAAACAGCCCACAGAGAGGGCTTTTACTCTGCTGAACTGATGAAAAGTATTACATTAGCAGGCAGTGTCCAGGACAACAAAGAAGTTCCCGAAAAATGGCGCAAGATTTTCATAACAGCACACGACTGCTCAATCCAGGAACATCTTGCAATGCAGGTTGCTTTCCAAAAACACACAGACAATGCAGTAAGCAAAACAATCAATTTGCAATCAACTGCTACTATTCACGAGGTAGAAGAAATATATAAAAAGGCTTATGAACTGGGCTGCAAGAGCGTTCATGTTTATCGTGAGGGGAGCTCTGAGCAATTGCTTCACTCAAATCAAAATGGCTTAAAACGCAAAAGAAAAAAGGTGAGAATGGAGGTGTAGTAGATGGATAGTATAATAAAAAGAGGCATTGAGAGGGCAAAAAGAGGTCCTGCAACAAGCGCAGCAGCACACAGAAATGGCTTGGTAATCCCAAGATACTTTACAAAAGATATCAAAGACCCTTACGATTCTGTTTCATGCGAGAAGCGAAGCTCTATTATTCGCAATCCAGATGGCAGCATTGTTTTCGAAATGCACGATGTCGAAGTCCCATCTTTCTGGACTCAAGTCGCAACAGACATTTTAGCGCAGAAATACTTTAGAAAAGCAGGAATCCCGTACAGAGCGGAATCTGGCGCAGTCACATTCGGCCCGGAAAAAAGCATAAAGCAGGTTGCTCACAGAATGGCAGGCTGCTGGCGTTATTGGGGCGAGCGCTATGGCTATTTTGCTTCAAAGGAAGATGCACAGGCATTTTATGATGAAGTTGCTTACATGCTGCTGCATCAGATAGCAGCCCCTAATTCCCCGCAATGGTTTAACACAGGACTGGCATGGGCGTATGGCATTACAGGCCCGGCCCAGGGGCATTACTATGTTGACCCTGATACAAAACAATTAAAAAAATCTGAGGATGCTTACACAAGAGGGCAAGTCCATGCTTGTTTCATCCAGGAACTAAGGGACGATCTAGTTAACGAAGGTGGAATCTTTGACTTATTGACAAGAGAAGCAAGAATTTTCAAATATGGAAGCGGAACAGGAACAAACTTCTCCAACTTGCGCGGCAAGGGAGAAAAGCTTACTGGAGGCGGAGTTTCATCTGGCTTGATGTCTTTCTTAAAAGTTTTTGACAGAGCAGCTGGCTCTATTAAGTCAGGAGGCACAACGAGAAGGGCAGCAAAAATGGTTTGCCTTGATATGGATCATCCGGAAATTGAAGAATTCATCTGGTGGAAAGCAAGGGAAGAGGAAAAAGTCGCAGCTTTGGTGTCAGGCAGCTCAAACCTAAAAAACCATATGAACAAAATTAGCATGCTTGCAATGCAAAACTCAGAGATAATGCAGAATAAAGAACTGGCAAAAGCAGTCAAAGAAGCAGCAAAAGACAATGTTCCGCTAAACTACATCGTTCGCACGATAGATCTGGCAAAAGAAGGCCGTTTTATGGACTTGAAAGCTTTTGACACCGACTACAATAACGAAGCTTACTTAACAGTTAGCGGACAAAACAGCAACAACAGTATTAGAATTCCTAACAGCTTCTTTGAAGCTCTTGAAAAAGATGAAATGTGGGCTTTGAAAGCAAGGACAAATGGCGAAACAATGAGGCTAATACCGGCAAGAAAACTCTGGGAAGACACAGGCTACTGTGCCTGGGCTTCTGCTGATCCCGGAGTGCAGTACGACACCTTAATCAACGAATGGCACACTTGCCCGGAAGATGGAAGAATAAATGCAAGCAATCCCTGCAGCGAATACATGTTTTTGGATGACACCGCTTGCAACTTAGCAAGTATTAACCTCGGCAAGCTTTACAACGACGATACAAATACATTTGATGTAGAAGGCTACAAGCATACAATCCGCTTATGGACTGCAATTCTGGAAATTTCTGTATTAATGGCTCAATTCCCAAGCAAAGAAGTTGCCTTAAAGAGCTATGAATTCCGCACTTTAGGATTGGGCTACGCAAACTTAGGCAGCGTTTTGATGAGGATGGGAATTCCATATGATAGTGAGCAGGCTCGCGCCATAGCTGGCGCATCAACAGCAATTATGTGCGGGGAATCATACGCAACGAGCGCAGAAATAGCAAGCTGCTTAGGCCCATTCCCCGGCTATGCAAGAAACAAAGAGCACATGCTCCGTGTCATTAGAAACCACAGAAGAGCTGCATATGATGCAAAAGAATATGAGCAGCTCAGCGTCAAACCGCAAGCAATCAACCAGCAAATTTGTCCGTCATATTTGTTAAAAGCAGCTCACCAGGCATGGGACAAAGCTTTGTTGTGGGGAGAAAAATACGGCTACAGAAATGCCCAGGTAACTGTAATAGCACCGACAGGAACGATTGGCTTGGTAATGGACTGCGACACAACAGGAGTTGAGCCGGATTACGCATTAGTAAAATTCAAAAAACTGGCTGGCGGCGGCTACTTTAAGATTGTAAATCAATCTGTGCCCAGAGCTTTGCAGCATCTCGGCTACAGCGGGCAGCAAATCGATGAAATTGTAAAATACTGCCTGGGGCATGGAACACTGCAGGGCAGCCCAACAATAAACCACGATGCTTTAATTGCGCACGGTTTTAATCCAGAACAGTTAGCAGCAGTTGAAAAGCAGCTGCCAAATGTTTCTGAATTAAAGTACGCATTTACAAAATGGGTTTTAGGGACTGATTTCTGCAAACAGCTTGGCTTCACAGAGCAGCAATTAAATGATCCGAACTTTGACATGTCGCAGGCTCTCGGCTTCACAGAGGAAGAAATTGAAAAAGCAAACGAATACGTCTGCGGAACAATGACAGTTGAAGGCGCTCCGCACTTAAAAGAAGAGCATTATGCAATATTCGACTGTGCAAGCAAATGCGGCAAGAAGGGCAGGCGCTTTATCCACCACTACGGACACTTAAAAATGGTAGCAGCAACGCAGCCATTCATTTCAGGCGCAATAAGCAAAACAATAAACATGACGCGCGAGTCAACAGTAGCAGATATAAAAGACGCTTACCGCTTTGCATGGCAGCTTATGATAAAAGCTGTTGCTCTTTACAGAGACGGCTGCAAATTGTCACAGCCATTAAACACAACATTCAAAGAGCACCCTGAATTGCAGAGAATATTGGAAAGTGATGGATTGGGGTTTGAAGAACAAGCTGCAGCAGAATCACAAGCAGAACAAATAATTGAGAAAGCAGAAATAGCAGAGCAAGCAGAACAGCAAATAGAAAGCACAGCTATTCCATCTAACCTTCAAGAACAGCCTTTGACAGCACCGATAGAAGCGCTAAAAGGCGAAGCCTTTTGCGTGCCAGAGGCAGAGCCTCTGAGCAATCCGGTTCTAGCAGCAACAAACGGCAATGGGGCAGCAGAAATAACTGCAAACGAAGTGCCGCTCGCAGACGTTACAAAAGCCGGCTAAATGGGCGATGAAAAATGCTCAGGCTGCGGAGCAAAAATGGTTAGAAGAAATGGTGTCTGCACAATCTGCGATGTCTGCGGAACAACAGGAGGCTGCAGCTGATTGCCGAGCGCCGACGTGCACGAACACAGTGAGTGCTGGCAAACAACCGAGCGCAATTAGCGAACGAAGTTAAAAGGAGTGAGCATAATGAAAATTTACACCGGCAGGGGAGATGATGGCTGCACAAGTTTCATTGGCGGCCAAAGAGTAAGAAAAGACGACTGTAGAATAGAAGCCTATGGCAACCTTGATGAGCTGAACTGCGCTATAGGAATTGCAGCGTCTTTCACAGACAGATCGGA
>CAYJSO010000025.1:0-9527 GCA_964372795.1 uncultured Methanosarcinales archaeon | reverse complement strand
TTCAGACTGTGCTCTTCCGATCTCAACAACTGAGCCGGACATTAACTTGGACTTCTTCTCAGAATTCAGCCAGGATTTGTTCAAAGTCGCAGAAAGAATGGATACGCTGGAACCGAAATTAATCCCAAGAACCCCTCAGCCAAGACAAAGAAAAATTACAATTTACGATTTAGCTGAAGCATTGCAAAAAGCTTTGGAAGTCAAGAAGCGCAAACTATACCGGGAATATCCGACAATAGACATAGAAATTCCAAAGAGAAAATTCGACATTTCTCAGGTTATCAGGCAGGTTTACGGCAAGATAAAAGCTTTCTTCCACCAAAACAACGGCCAAAAACTAACTTTCAGCAAATTATTGCCGGCAAACAGCACAAAAGAAGAAAAAGTCTTCACATTCATCCCTTTGCTGCATTTAGACAACCAAAGAAAAATTGATTTAACACAGCAGGAACACTTTGGAGAGATCGAAATTGCTCTTCTAAAGATTAAAAAAGAAGTTGATAAAGAGCTTGAAGCAAGTCAAGTAGCTTGACGCTCTGGCTTTACAAACATATTCTTAATCACATAACCAGCAACTGCCGGGTTTTCCTTCATTCTCCTCAATGAGTATGCTTTGCTCTCCTCCCATGGCCCGAACGGAACATACATATTTGCAGGATGCCCTTGTTTGGCAAGCTCGCAGATCCACTTATCTGCAACTCCAAGCAGCATCTGTATTTCATACCTGTCTTCAAAGTGAGCGCCAGTTCTTTTCACAATTCCCAAACAGGCTTCAAGCAGCCTCTTGTCATGAGTGGCAATCGCTACTTTTACCCTTCTGCTTGCAAGAAACTCAACACATCTCAAATAACTGTCATTTACCTCTCGCTTGCTTTGATACGCAATCTCATCCGGCTCAACATAAATCCCTTTGCAAACCCTTACTTTTGCATCCAAACCAACCAGCTTTCTAACATCGTCCAGCGTCCTTTTCAATCTCGATTGTACTACAAAATTTACATTTCTATATTCTCTTGAAAGTTCTATACCAAAAGCGAGCGTCCTATAAGTATAATCTGAGCTTTCCATATCAATCCATATATCTCTCCTATTTTTTGCAGCCTCCGTAATTATCTCCCTCGCATTTGCTGCACATAAATCATACCGCTCTCCATTTGGCCCAAGCCCCAATTGTGATAGCTTGATTGACACATCAGTGTCAATTTCTCGATCAGCTAGGGTCATTAAAATTTCCATATACTTTTTCTTCTCAGCAATGGCTTTTTCCTCGCTTTCCATATGCTCGCCAAGAAGATTTAGTGTGCTTCTAATGCGAAAATTGGCAAATTGCTCTACTCTGTCCACAGCATCATCAATAGTTCCTCCAGCAATATAAGGCGCAGCAGCTCTCCGCAACACAAAGTCCGGCATATACGGAAGAACACTTACAACAGCTCTGTTCACAACATTTAGCAACCCCATTTCTTCACCTAATCACATCTAGAACACGCTCTTTTTCGCTTGTTAATAACCCTCATTTAAAATACTTTTGTTTTTATCTAACATCACTTTATAATCACTTTATGTATTCCCTCGCCAGCAGCCTTAACAACAACTGCACTGCCGTCGTTGCTTCTCTATAATCCTCTCCTCTCACAGCAACCTCCATCATATCAATTCCAATCAGCTGCGCGCTTGAATCAACTGCTTTAAACAGCTCAACAACTTGCTCTGGCTTCAATCCAAAAGGCTCTGGCGTTCCGGTGCATGGCGTATATGCAATATCAAGCGCATCAATATCAAACGTTATATACACCTTCCTCCCTTTTGTCTTATTCCTTATATGCTCCTTTACCTTATCAAAATTTTTCCTAATGTCATTTGGATATATTGTTACAATCCTTTTATCTCCCGCAAACTGCTGCTCATCTTCGCTTGCCTGCCTTATTCCAATCTGCACAAAATCATTCCCTGGCTCAAACTCGCTCACAAAGTGAAACATTGGAGTTGTATGGCAAAACTTCATTCCCATACAGCTTGCTTTCGCATCCCTGTGCGCATCAAAATGCAGCACAACAGGCTTTTCTTTAGCAACCCCTCTCAGCGCAAAATAAGAAAGCGTATGCTCTCCCCCAAGCATAAGCGGGATTTTATTCTGTGATCTTAAAAACTTAACAACATCCGTTATAATCTCAAATTGCTTGATTACTTCCCCTAATTTAATTAAAACTTTCTTTCTTACATTTTCAGAAACATCCTCGCTTAACAAGATTTTCCTTTCTTTTTCACTCAGCCCTTTAAGCTTTAAATCTCCTAAATCAAAAACTGCAACTTTCCAATATACATCAACTTTCTCATCAATTACATAAGTCTCAATCTGCCTTGCAGAAACATGCCTCATTACTTCAGGCCCTCTTTCGCTGCCTTTCCCAAAAGTTGCAGTATCATCAAAGCAGACTCCAAAAACAACAACTTTCGCTTCCTCAAATGTAGCTAAGTTAGGGGGATTCCCAAAAGCTATCCTTGCCTTTGTTTTTTCCGGCTCTGCAAAATATTTCCTTAATTCATTATATGTGTTTATTTCAGTCATAACAAACCACCAAACCCAAAAATAAAGCTATATTTTACAACAACTTTTAAAAAGGTTGTGCTTATACAGCGCAATATGGCAGAGTTAAAAGAAGCTAAAACTGAACACAAGAGAGAAAATAAAGCCAAAGAAAAATACATGGAATTCCAGATTTTGCAGCAGCAGCTGGAGCAGATGCAGAAGTATTTGGAAGAGTTAAATGAAAAGCTCGCAGAGTTCCACCAGACAAAAGAAGCATTGCGCGATCTGGAAAAGGTAAAGCAGAACAGCGAAGTATTTGTTTCAGTTGCACAGGGCATATTTGCAAAAGCAAAATTGCAAAACCCAAATGAACTTTTAATCAACGTTGGCGCAAACTCTGCTGTGGCAAAAACAATTCCGCAGGTAATAGAGATGATTGACACCCAAATGAGTGAAATAGAAAAGATTCAAGTCCAGATCGATGGCAACGTTGCTAGAATAACCCAGCGCATAAACAAAATTTTTGGAGAGCTCCAAGCTCTTGAATCATAAAAATGTTCGGCAAACTAAAAGACGCACTTAAAAAATCACTTTCTATTTTTTCTAAGAAAGCGAAGGAAGAAGCTGAGCCTGTTGAAAAAGAAGCTAAAGAGGAATTAAAAGAAATAAAAGAAGAACCGGAAGAAGTTGAAGAGATTAAAGAAAAGATTGAGGAAATTGAAGAACCTGTAATAAAAACAGAAGAGAAAGTTGAAGAGAAAAAGAAGTCATCATTCTTAAAACGCATTTTCACATTTGGCAAAGGAGAAGAAGAAATATCCGAAGAAAAAGAACAGTTAGAGCCAATTGAGGTTGAATTCGAGCAAAAAGAGCCGCCTAAACCAGCTGAAGTTAAAAAAGAAGAAATAAAGCCAGAACCAGAGGAGAAAAAAAGCATCTTCGCAAAAGCAAAAGAACTCATCACAACAAAAAAACTTTCAGAAGAGAAATTCGAAGAGATTTTCTGGGACTTGGAGCTTGTAATGCTTGAAAACAACGTTGCAGTGGAAGTTATTCAAAAAATAAAGCAGGACCTGAAAGAAAAGCTGGTGGATAAATCGCTGCCAAGAGATTTGGATTACGTTGTTGAAACAACCCTGACAAAAAGCTTGGAAGCCGTCTTGACCTCAATTGAAAAGCCAGAATTGTTAAGCAAAGTAAGAACAAAAAAGCCATTTGTTATTGCATTTTTCGGCATAAACGGCTCTGGGAAAACAACTACAATTGCTAAAGTTGCAAGCTTGCTAAAGAAGCACGGCTTAACCTCGGTAATTGCAGCATCCGACACATTCAGAGCAGCCGCCATCCAGCAATTGGAAGAGCACGCAAGTAAGCTGAACACTAGGCTAATAAAACACGATTATGGCGCAGATGCAGCAGCCGTTGCTTTTGACGCTGTCCAGTTTGCTCAAAAAAATAATATCGATGCTGTTTTGATTGATACCGCAGGCAGACTGCACAGCGACATAAATTTGATGGACGAGCTGAAAAAAATTGTTAGAGTTGCAAAGCCCGATTTGAAAATTTTCGTTGGGGAAAGCATCACCGGCAATGACTGCATAGAACAAACAAACAAATTTGACGAGCACATTGGAATTGACGCAGTTATACTTACAAAAGCTGATGTAGACGAAAAAGGCGGCACAGCATTGAGCATCAGCTTTGTAACAAAAAAGCCCATAATATACATCGGCACAGGACAGCAATATGCCGATTTGCAGCCTTTCACAAAAGAAATTGTGCTGAAAAATTTGGGGCTTTTATACTAATTTATGTTAATTTCTTAAGTAAGATTTAAAAACTGGAATAATTTATTCCTCCTTAATGGCTCTCTATAAGTGTGGCAAATGCAGTTTCAAGGCTGGAAGCTCCTCTGAACTAAGCAACCATGCTCGTTTGGCTCACCAAGCTGAATTAGCAAAAAAACAGCTTGAAAAAGAGATTATAACTTCAGAAAAATCATCGCACTCAAACTTATGGTTCTGGATTCTTATTATTGTAATGTTAGTATTGATCGTAATTTTCTTTTTCTACCCGAAGTTATTGCCTTTTCTCCGACGATAAAATGCAAATATTTATATAGTAACTTCAAATAATAAAGTCAAATTTAAACATAGTGGGGTGAAATAAATGGCATACCATGAATCTTTGTTTGGTTTTGGTTTTCTGGCAGCATTCGCTGCATTCTGGCTTCTTATTGTAGTTGGGTTGTATGTTTACATGGCGCTAGTCTTTATGACCATCGCCAGGAAGCTTAAATACGACAAGCCTTGGCTTGCATGGATACCAATTGCCAACGCCTTCTTGCTGCCAATTCTAGCAGGAAAACCATGGCCTTGGGGATTCATCTTCTTCATACCAATTGTTGGCTTTATATTCTATATAATATGGGTGTGGAAGATATATGAGAAAAGAGGCTACCCTGGCTCGCTAAGTTTAATTGTGCTCGCCGCATTAATCCCGTTTGTTAATTTTATAGCTGCGATAGCCCACTTAGTTGTGCTTGGTGTAGTGGCTTGGGTAGACAGAAAATAATTATTTATTTTTTATCTTTTTATTTCTTAATCAATAAAACTCTACTTTCCCCTCCAAATAAATCCCTTTCTTCAGCTCTACCGGCCTCCAATCATCAACAACCAGCTCTGCATCCAGCCACTCTGCTAACTCCTTTGGATTTCCTATTGTAGCGCTTAAAGCAATTATTTGCGCTTTTATGATCTGCCTTAGCATCACTAGCAGAATTTCAAGCGTCGGCCCTCTTTCAGCGTCATTCAGCAAATGAATCTCATCAACAATTATTGTTGCAATCTGCGCTATCCAAGGCGCATGATGCCTTATCAAGCTGTCTAATTTCTCAGAAGTCGTTATAATAATATCGTAATCAATTAAATAAGAATCGTCCTTATCCAAATCTCCAATGCTTATCGCAATCTTGCAGATCTTGCCGTATTTATTTACGAAATCTTTATACTTCTCGCTTGCAAGCGCTTTTAGTGGCACAATATAAACTGCTTTTCCTTTGCTTTCCAAGATATTTTTCAGGCACGCTAGCTCAGCAATAAGCGTCTTTCCGCTCGCAGTCGGCGTGCAAACAAGCAAACTCTTACCATCAAGCAGCCCTTTCTTTATCGCTTTCTCCTGTGCCGGCCTTAATTCAGTTATTTCTTTAGTTAATATCTCGTATAATTGCTCAGGTATTTTTGTTTTAATTGATGACACTTCCATAAAACTCCTCCCAGTTTCGAATAAAGTTACTTCATATATTTCTTTTCCCACTCCTCCATCGTCTTGTCGTCTATATTTACTGGATTTCTTGTTCTAAACTCACCATATTCTTTTCTAAAATAAAACCCGCCAGCCAAACCAAAACCCAAGCCAATCAAATGCGCTAAATTCCCAACCCCTGTGGGAAAAAACAACCCTGCAAAATCTCCAATCGCCCAGACAGCAGCTGCAAAAATCATAGGCATCGGCATAAAACTGACCCAAACCTGCATTCTTGGCCTTAGTATCGCAAGCATTCCAAGAATTCCAAAAATTGCTCCGCTTGCTCCCAATACAGCATTATATAAAAACACGGAACCAACATTTGCTAGTATTCCAGCACTAAAAAATACAATTAAAAACTTCTTTCTCCCAATCACGCTCTCCAAAATCATTCCAAAAAGAGCAAGCGCGAACATATTATACAGCAAATGAACCATGCCGCCATGCAGAAAAATTGCACTGACTAAAGTCCATGGCCTGGCTAATACATCAGCAGAAACTAAAGCAAACATTTTTGTAAAACCAGAAACCAAAAGCTGCAAAAGAAAAACAGCAACGCAAATCCCGACTAAAATAAAAGCGCTGTACATAAAACTACCCTAACCTATGTAGCTCGTATCGCTAATTGGCACTCTTGATTTAATTGCCTGTTTTATCGCAGTTAAGTCTTTCGTCCTCTTTATAGTTTCTCTCTCCAATTTCTCAATTTCTTTTGTTAATTTGTTCAAATTCATATCCAGCCCAAGCTTCAAATTAAGCACCCTTAGTATTTCCTTCGCCCCCTTTACTCCCAAATACATCGGATGTCCAAATGTTTCAGCAAGCAGCGCAACCCCATCAACCTGCTTCGTCTTGCCCAGTCCAATTAATAATCCAGAAACCCCAACAATCGGCCCGACAACACCGTGTATTTTTGTTTCAACATCTGCATTCCTGGCATACTTGTCAACAATTTTTTTGCCGTTTCCTGTTATAAACACTTTTGGCTTCTCCGGAATCTGCTGCAGCCCAATTCCTCCAGTTGTTATCACTTCGTTGACTTTAAACTTCTTCGCTATCTCAATTACTTTGTCGCAAAACTCGTAGCTGCTAACCTCATCAATTGGCTGCACATCTCCTGTTAAAATAAGCAAATCCTGCTTTCCTTTTCCTTTCTTTCCGCCGTTAAACTTCTTGTAATAGATCTCTATGCTTGGCAGCTCCACTAAATCCTCTTGATTAACAAAAACAGAGTGCGGAAACGTATATGAAAAAAGCGAGAACAGCTTCTTTGCTTTCAGCTCATCTATCATGAAGTCAATTGCAATTTTCCCAACATTCCCAATCCCCGGCAGCCCTTCAACAAGCACAGGACTATTTAGCTTAGGAACTTCATTGCTTTCCTTTATAACATGCCACATTTCTCCCATAAAAGCCACATTATTTTGTAATTTATATACTTTCCGTTACAGAAGTCCTTTTTTAATCATCTCATCTCTTCTCGCTTCCCGTCGATA
The DNA here is from genome assembly GCA_964372795.1 of uncultured Methanosarcinales archaeon. GTDB lineage: Archaea > Nanobdellota > Nanobdellia > Woesearchaeales > JAGLXL01 > CAYJSO01. The sequence continues at coordinate 2,195 of CAYJSO010000025.1, read as the reverse complement.
AGCCCCATACTTGTCCTCGGGGCTCCATTTCGCTGGCACGCAAATAACACTTTTAGCCCCGCAATCATGTACCTCCTTCATCGTATACGCGTTGCAATCAACACATTTCAAAATTCTATTGCTCATTCTTCCTCCCTGGCAAAGCTTGCTTCCCCTTCATTGGATTTAACTTCTTTGATAATAAATTCTTCCAGCTGCTTCAGCGCTTGCTCAGCTTCTTTATAGCTTTCAGCTTCAATTTTTGCTTTATACTTCCCTCCTCCGGCATAAAGCACGCTGACATCTGCCTTTTTGGTTATTTTCTTCCGAGCAGCAATCAAAGCATCTTTTATCACCTCAACGCCATTTGGCGCAAAACTCTGCAGGGTAAAAATTCCTTTTATCTCTACTTTTGCTGCTTTAAATCTCTCCTGCACATGCTCTTGTAAAACTTTCGCTAATTTGCTGTCAGAAATAAAATCAGCAACATTCGCATTGCCAGAAGCAGCATCTTTGAAAAACAAATGGACGAACGGATAGCTCTCAAACACTTTATTTGTTACAGCGTCATAAATCTCTTGCGCTTTTTTTCCAAGCTCTTTTGCAATTATCTCAATTACCTTCTCAGCCTTCTGCTCCTGCTTTATGTCCTCCAGTTTCTTCTTCTTCTCCATCTCCGAAACTCTGCGTAAGCTTAAATCAATATGCCCTTTTTCTGTATCAACTCTCAAAACTTTGCAAACAATTTTTTTGTTTACTTCAACATATTCCCTTATATTTCTTATCCTTCCCGCAGCAATCTCGCTTATATGCACCAATCCCCCTTTTTCATACTCATCTAAGTTGACAAAAACAGCATGCCCTAGAATTTTTGTAACCGTGCAAAGAACAAGCTCATCCTCTTCTGGAAACCCCTCTCTCCTGTACAGCATTACTCAAGTACCTCCAGCACCCTGGCTGTAATTTTTGCTTTTCCTCCAGTAGGAAATGCAATTTCTTTGTCGCAGACCAAGCATTTAACAACGCTGCTCACGTTGCCGAAAATAATCTGTTCATTCTTGCATTTATTGCACCTCACTTTTACAAATCTGCTTTTCGGCTCTGGTATTTTTATGATGCTCATTTTGATTTTTTTACTTGTTTATTTTTTGATTTTTGATTAATCTTAAATTTTTACTATCTTTTAATGTTATTTAATTTTATTTTAGTTATTTTATTCTTTTTATTTATATTTTATTATTTTATTTTTATTATAATTTTAAATTTTTTATTTATTTTCTGTTTGTTATTTTATTAGTTTTTTGTTATTTTTATTATATTTACTTTTTATTTATTTTATTTTTTATTTACTCCTTTATTTTAGTTTTTTCTTATTTTATTATTTATTTGACTTGTCTAACTTTATTTCTTATTCTTCTTTTATTTAAATTTTTATTCTTTCTATTAAGTTTGCGCAATTTCAATTTTCTTGGCTCTGAAGCCAGCCCTTTGTGCATGAAGCTTCTTGCACACTGCGCATTGATATCTTATATCCGTTTTCTTGCTTACTTTTGAGCCAGTCATCTTCCACTGTGTTATAGCTGGCTTTGAATACCTGCCCCAATTTCCAAAACCTCTTGCTTTGCCCCTTAACCTTGCTCTGACTTTGCTCCCATGCTTCAGCGCGCTTGCAGTTTTTCTTTTAACCAAGCTTACTTTGTGTTCAGTGTGCTTCCTGCAGTACGGGCAAAGTCTCCTCACAGTCTTGGGTAATTTCATCTTGTCGTCGGTAAAAAATGGGCTCTATATAAAGCTTTCTACCCAAACCAAAAAATTGCGTGATAAATTTTACAGTCTAAAACACATTTACTCCTTCTTTATCTCTTCCGCTCTTTTCTTATTTATCAGAACCTGCGAAACATCTTTCGGCAAGTTACCAACATCATTCTCATCAAACGGCCCATAAATTGCTAAATCGCTTCCGACAAACTTAGGAACAGCATGCAAAAACCTTATCATCATCGTTTCCTTTTGTTTTATTTCCTTTTTCTCATCAACGGAAACACCCAGAACTTCTGCGCTTACATTTGGCATTTCCATTTTGAATAAATTTAGCAGCACTCCTTTTCTAAATCTGTCCATGGTATTTACAAGCGAATCAAAAAATTTTCTCTCTTCATCAAGCAAATTAGTTGCATCTAATGCATGTCCAACCCTGCTTTTATTCACCACAATAT
>CAYJSO010000024.1:0-9784 GCA_964372795.1 uncultured Methanosarcinales archaeon | reverse complement strand
CCTCCAATAGGGAGAAAAGTACTACTAATATATAAATATTACTATTTTGTATACTGAGTATACTAAAAGGTATACTAAGCTTATTCATGTAAAAAGGCTTATAAGCAACCTAAACAAAAAAACAAACGGGATGGCAGGATTAGAAGAAATTAAAGCTGTACTAGAAAGGAAAGGTTTGCTTAAACCAAATGCTAAAGACTTTGAACAAGCCTACAAAGAAGCACTAAAGGATCCAGAAATAAGAAAACTTTTGGAAATAGAAACACCAGAAATAACAGATCTTTCAGATTTACTGCGAATTCAAAACGGCGGAAAAGTCTACGCTGTTAGAATGGACTTAAATCATGGTGTTGACAACCACAAAAAACCTGTTGTTGCTGGACTTTTACTTAGAGGGATTATTAAAGGAAGAATTCCAAGAGAAGAAATCGACACTTTAATTGACGGCGGAAGCTTTAACTCAGCAAGTGCAGCAAAACACTACGCAGAAAAATTTGGAATGAACGCAGTCTATGTGATATCCAGATTATTCCCTCAGCATATAACCGATCTTCTCGAAGATGAACATTTCAAAGTCATTCGTGCTCCAAAAAGATATGAGCATGCAATAGAAAGAGAATTCTACGAACATCTAGTTAGATTAATGAAAGATTCAGAATTCAGAAGAAATAAATTTTGCTTATGGCACGCAAGAGATGGGGGAAAAGCGATGTATCCTCTAGGAAAAGAAACTGCAAAAACGTTGCCACAAGCGCCCGATTATGTTTTGTCTTGCCTCGGCGCAGGAACAACTCTAGAAGGCTTGCAACTAGCAGTCCAAGATTACTTCCAAGAACAGGGTAATAAAAAACCCGAAGTTATAGTAGCAGAACATGAACTTTCCCCATTGTTTGCAAGAATAATTCCTTTCAAAGAAGCAATAAGAACCCAGCTAAAAGCAGAAGTAGATCCCAACAGCTACGGAAGAGTAAATGGCCTGCCGCACATTGTAATTGGCCCTCATTACGATGAAATTAATCCTTTAATTCCGCAAGAAGCCATTGCGAGAATAGATGGAGTTGTGCAATATTCAGAGCATGACTGGATGACGATGCAGAAATTCCTCGAAGAAAACGACATAAGTGTAGGAAACTCTTCTGCAGCAAATTTAGCTGCCGCAGCAAGCCTAGCTAACGAAGGAAAAGTTGTCTTAACCGTTATATTTGAACCATTCAGGGATTTTTACAAAAAGCATTACGATTTGCCTTGGATATTAAGAGACGAAACACCATCACAAAGACTAGCATTTAAAGCAGCAGCCGCAGCTTGGCTTACAGCAGCCGCAATTTTAGGATACGGATTTATGATAAATCCACCTCCAAGATCGTTATACGTAATAAATTAATGAACAAAAACCCAATATACAGAAATCCATCTATAAACCGAAAACTATATAAAACACCATAACTATTGCATTATATACTTAAGGTGGTGGTTATTACATATGCAACAAAAGAAAATATTTGATGTATTTTTCAGAGAGAAGCCGTCAAGAATGTTAGTGGAACTCAAAAACCACAATTCTGAAATTTATGCTTCAGTTCTAGCAAAACAGATTGACTGCACATATTCTCATGTTGTCAAAATTCTGCAGGAAATGGAAAAATCCGGCTTGGTTTCTTTCAAAAAGCAAGGCCGCTTGAAACTCTTAGAACTGACAAAGAAAGGCCGTGACATCGCAGTAAACTTGGAAGAAATTAGAAACAACTTGTAATCACTCAACCATTTCTTCAACAAAAGCAGTTTCCAAAACCTTTTGCGCTTCTAACAAAAACCTTTGCTCATCACTTCTGGAAAAAACGCCGCCAGCAGCCAACTTATTCCCTCCAAACTCCCCTTTCAGCTCTTTAAACACATCAGCAAGCAAGCCAACCAGATCTTTCTTCTCATCATACCCAACTATTCTCAAAGAAACCCTTATTTTATTATCAGGAACATAAACCAAAACCATAACAAAAGTTCCTTCTTCCAGCTCGCCTTTTCTAATTATCCTCGCAGCCAGACTTCCAGCTAGATTTGGTGACAAATATTCCTGCATATTTACAATCAAACAGCCATTCCCGCTGATCGCACACTTTGCTTTATTCCTTTCATACCAATTAAAAGCATTTTCAATATCCGCTCTAAACTCGCTCCAGACTTGCTGCACAGCATCGTTTGCTTTACTGTCTCCTAAAACGCTTGCAATAAAAACTGCCCCTTTTCCATTCCTAACGCACGCATTAAGCATATTTGCAAAATCAAAAAGCTTCCTAACCACACTGCCATTCTTAACAACAAGCGAACTCAAAAGTTTTTCATCCAGCTCAGCAAAATCAAAATAATGTGTAACCAGCTTGCCAGCTTGCAAAGCATCTGTTAAAACCTCATCATCAACATCAAGACTCCCTCCGCATTCTAAATATCTTGCAACACGGCCAGCAACAATCAAATAAGCGAACTTTCTTGCATTGTCAGAAAAACTCTTCGCTAATTTATAAGATTCAATAGCGTCTACAAAAAAAGCGTTTTTGCTCGCTAACTTTTCTTTGTATTTCTGCTCATTGCAATCCAGCAAAATAAATGTAGGATACTCGTCGCACATAATTGCATCCAGCTCTTCTCCATTATACTGCTGCACAGCCCTTACACAGAATTTTTTGTCTTGCTCATTTAACACAGCAGCCAACATAGCGCTGGCTGCCACGCACAACGCATCACCTTTCGCAATAATACAAATAGGCTCCTGCATTCCAACAAGAGCCATTTCCTGTTGCATTTTTATCCTACATATAACTTAATTTGTTCAGGATCAAACTTCCATTTTTCCGGCAGTCTTCCAATTCTCTGATAATACTTAATTAGCTTCCTAATCTTAGAATCTGTTATCTCTAATCCTCTTTTCGCAGTCATATCTTTTTTATTCCTCTCCATATGCCTTCTGATAGTTATGCTTCTTCTCATCAAAGCCATCAAATCATCTGGAATTTCTTTCTGCAGTTTATTCTCAGCAAGAATTTCAGTAATCCTTTTTTCAGTCGCAACCCTAACATCAGGAATTCCATAGCTGTCGCGCAAATAGACGCCAATTTCGCTTGAGCTTTTGCCGGCCTTAGCTAATTTAACAATAAGCTTTTCAATTTCCTTCGGCTTATACCTCATCCAGCTTGCTACTTTCTTTTCCTTTGGCTTCTTTGAGCCGCTCTTTCCATGCGCCCTTGAATACATTCTTGCCATTATAATTTACCCCATTGAAAACAGAACTCGCGTCTGTCTCCAGCCTATCCCAGCCGAAACCAAGACAGCTCTCAACAAACTGCAGATTAAGCAATCGGTTTATAAATTTAACCTTTCAACCTCGCCTGCAGCTTCCTATTAAACTTCACATCAGAATTCCAAAAAGAATTATGCGTAACATACGGCTCAATTTCTTTCCCCAGCCTGCTGAACGAACTATACCCCCTTTTAGTAAATTTAAGCATTTTATTGTCATAAACAATCAGCTTTTTCTTCTCTAATGTCTCTAAGTTCTTATACAGCGCTCTAGCTTTCTTGCTTACCAGCCCAGACTTCAGCAAAGCTTCAATAAAAGCAATCTTAGAAACGGAAATCTCTAACGGTTTATCCTCAAACTTTCTGTTCAGCTGACTATAACACTGTCCCAAAGAATACAGCACTAGCCTCTGATTATTTGTCAGCACCCCCATAAAGCAGAATAAGGGCCTCAAATTTAAAAACCTTGCTAAAAAGCTAGCCCCGGGCAGATTCGAACTGCCGTCAGAGCCTTTCTTTGACAACGTTGTCTCCAGAGGGCCCTATCCTGGTCCGCTAGACGACGGGGCTGCAATTAAAACAGCACAGCCCTAAATTTATAAGCCTTTCTAAGAACCAGCTTCATCCTGAGTAATTATCTCATCCACAATATCATCAACTTCATTGCTAACAAGCGCAAACCCCAAACCTTCCGAACCAGAAACTTTCAAGGTGTTAACTCCAATAACTTCACCAGCAGCACTCACCAAAGGCCCTCCGGAATTCCCGGGATTCAAAGCAACATCAATCTGTATGTAAGTGTTCCCTCCAGCCTGCCTATTGACAGCGCTTACAATTCCTTGCGTTACTGTAAAATCCAGCCCGCTTGGACTTCCGACCGCAATAACCTTCTCTCCAACTCTAACGTCATCAGAATCTCCAAATCTTAATCTGGCAAAACTCCCCTCTATCTTCAGCACAGCAATATCCGCATCCTCATCAAACCCAACAACTCTAACCGAATGGCTTTTTCCATCTGATGTTAAAATAGCTCCAGCAGTCGCTCCATCAACAACATGGTAATTTGTTACAATATAACCATCACTTCTGACAAAAAATCCGCTTCCAGAGCCAACATTTGTCTGCACGCTAACAACCCCCGGAATAACATCATCAATAATCGCAGAAAAATCCTGATTTTGCAGCTGCAGATTCTTTATCTGATCCTCCAGCTCACTGGCTTGCTTTGCGCTCTCTGTCTTAACCCGCTCTAGCTGAGTCTTAAGTGCACTTTCCTTCTGCTCCAACTCGCTTTTCAATAAAATATCCTTCTCTTCCAAAACCTTTATCGCAGCTCCAAGCTCATCTTTTGTTTCACCTAATTGATCAGAAAGATCCTTTATCTGTGCTCCCAACTCTTGCTTTACAAAATCAAGCGTTCTTGCATGATAAGCAAACCACCCAATAATTACAAGCAGCAGTACAGCCGAATAAATTATATGTTGCCTTGTCTCTTTTTCCATTTTAAATATAGCCCGGGGAGGAATTTCGTTCTTCTATTATTAAAGCTTTCGAACCTCCGTTAATGGATCCAAAGTCCACTGTGCCTAGACACCACAAGGTTGCCCTTCCGTGATTTAGTCCACTACACTACCGGGCTGTAGGATTTAGAATTAACCACATGCTTTATAAATATTTCACTTAGATACGACAAACTTGTCCTTAAACTTGTCTTTCCACTCTTCATTAACCCAAAACCCAAAAACGCCCTTATCAGTATGCCTCTCAGCCAAGAAATATGTCCTGCCGCCTATCACTTTCTTTATATCCTCCCTCACCAAAACTCTTTCTTCAGAAGAGTCCATTTCAACCCCCACTTAAGCTAAACAAGACAAAAGAGTATTTAAGCTTTGAGGAAAAAAATGCCCCAGCGAGGATTTGAACCCCGGTTTCAAGGTGTTTGCTTGACAACCGCAACCTTGCGTCCTTTTTGGCACTATGGTGTCCAAGCTAGACTACTGGGGCATTAAGCTGTTCAATAAACACTCGCTTTAAAAATTTATCTCAAAGCATAGACTGCGGAGCAGACGGCGAGATACAAAAAGCTTTTATTCTAACGCCTAATTTTAACCGTCATGATCGACTTCGAGCAGTTAAAAAAAGAACAGATAAAATTAAGCAAAAACGTCATTCTAAAAGACGAATTCAAAAAAGTGGAAAAAATAGCCGGCATCGACCAGTCATACGTAGAAAATGATGTTATTTCTTGCATCGTTGTCTGTGACTACAAAACAATGAAGGTTCTGGAAACACAGATTGGAACAAAAAAAGCCCCAATTCCGTACAAACCCGGACTTTTAGCATACAGAGAAATGCCAGCAATGGTGGAAGCTTACAACAAACTAACAGTAGAGCCAGACGTTATTATTGTAGACGGACACGGAATTGCGCATCCAAGAAGATTTGGCATCGCCTCCCACTTTGGCTTGGCTATCAGCAAGCCGACAATCGGCGTTGCAAAAAATCTTGTTACAGGAAAAACAGAAAAAAACAAAGTCTACATAGAAAAAGACCTGGTTGGAGTTGAACTAATCACAAAAGAACACGCAGCTCCCATTTATATTTCCCCTGGACACATGATCAGCATAGGCACAGCAGTAAGAGTAGTAAAAGACTGCATGAGGCAGCCTCACAAACTGCCAGAGCCATTGCATTTGGCTCACAAAGGCGCAAGAAGAGAGATGAAAGAAAGGATGGAGAAAGAAGGAATAAAAACCGAAACTACTCAGGATCAAACTTCTCCAAACTAACCTGCCCTCTTCTTTTTCCAATCGGAATTTCTTTTATTTCCTGTCCAAGCTGCTTCTTAATTCTAAGCGCAGTCTTAGCTCCAACAACCTGCGATAACAAACTTATATCTGCTTTCTTCACATCTCCAACGTCTTTCAACCCCGCATTGAACAACCTTCTGCTTCTAACCCTTCCAACTCCCTCCAGCCTCAACAAAGTAAGCAGCTCTTCCCTTACCCCATAATCAACTCTAACCCTAAGCTTCTGCAAATCTTTTCTTAAATTATGCAATTGCAGCAACGGAGCAATCTCTTCCATAGAATAAAGCAGCCAATCAGCAACATCCAGCTTGCCTTTAATCTCTCCTGGCCTAATCCCATACTTCTCTAACAACCATTCCTCGCTTTTCTCATCTATCCAGTCAGAAAAAAAGCCTGCTGTTTTAACGCTATCAATAAAATCATCATAGTTTGAATCATAAACGCTCGGCTCCATCATAAGCAGCTCATCGTAATTTTCCAACAAAACATTCTGCACATCGTCATACTCTTTCGTTTTTACTCTGAGCAGCGGCCTCATCTCAAGTGTATGACTCATTAACTGCAGCAAAGCAAACACATCTGCCTGCTTCTTCCCATTTTTCTTCATTCCTTTAATCAAATCATGTGCTGTATACGGATCAACATACACTTCAGCAACCCTTCTTCCAAGCAAAGTAGCCAATATGGCTGAATCTTTTCCAATTTCAGCAGCGCTCACAAAATCATCTTTTTTAGTTTGAATAAAATCCCATTGCTCAAGCAGCATCAGCATCTTATCTAAAATCTTCTCCAGCTTATCTATATCCTTATACTGCTTCGCCCAAAATGTCTTGGAAAAAAACTCAACCAGCTGTTTTTTATTCCTGACAAACCCGGTTGCAATCAGGCTTAAAACATACGTTCTTAATACAGGCTCAACCGCAAGCTTGCTAGTTATCTCTTCTGGCTTGCCCTTTATATACCTAGAATCAATCTCCTCATGCTCGCCTTTCGTCCTGGCAACTGCAATCGCTTCTCCATGCTTGTCCTGAAACTTTGGTCTTCCAGCTCTTCCAGCAAACTGCATATACTCCAGCACAGGAATCCAGTCCATCCCCCAGCTTCCAGTATATCTTTTCAGACTTTTTATAATAACCCTATAAGCAGGCGTATCAACCCCATAAGCTAACGTTGGCGTCGCGCAAATTACTTTAACTTCTCCATTTCTAAAAGCATTTTCTATCAGCTCTCTTTGCTTAGCAACCAGCCCAGCGTGATGAAACGCAATTCCTTTTTTAACGCATATTGCTAGCCTCTCGCATTGTTTTGTAGGATACGGCAAAGCCTTCAATATTTGCATAGATAACTCTTTTAACTCAGCCTTTTTTATTTTCCTCGCAATCTCCTCAGCCGTCTTCTCTGCGCTCTTCTTGCTGTCTGCAAACACAAGCGCCTGCTTTCCAATCTCAATTGTATCCAAAGCCAAGTCAATTGCAGCATTTTTGCTTATTTGCTTTATTTGCATAATGTAATCAAAGAAAAATCAACTTATAAACTTATCCCTCAACGATAAACGTCAAATACTTCGCTTCCGTTTCATTCTTAGGCGCTGGTTTAGGTGCTGGCTTTGGTTTTGGTTGTGGTTTTGGTTTCGGCTTAGCTGCTGGCTTCTCTTCAACTTTAGGCGCCGGTTTAACTGCCTTTTTAACAACCTTCGGCTGAGGCACATTCACATTCCAGAGATAACTTGCTTCTTTATCGCCATCGCTGACAATAACCTCAACGTTTTTGCTTCCGGGCTGCGTAAACGTTCTCTTCACGGCTTTCCCGTCGCTAATAGAATCCAAAAATCCAAACTTCCATTTATACTTTAACTCATCTCCATCCGGATCAGCAGCATTTACTTTAAACACAACCCCTTTTCCGGCAGTCGCATTAACACTGGCAGCAGGACTCGCATCAACTACAACAGGCGCCCTGTTTGCATTTTCAACAGTCAACACAACTGCTTTAGTAACGCTTTCATTTATTCCATCATCCGCACTGAAAGTAATATTGTAAGCTTTTGCCTCTCCTTTATTCACTTCATTAAAGCTTGGCGTCCAGCTTAAAACACCCGCTTTAAACGAAGCATCTTCCGGCAAACCTTCTGCAGTTAACTTAACTAAATCCCCATCTGAGTCACTAACCGGAACACTAAACGAAACTGTTTCATTTTCCTTCAGCTTAATATTGCTCCAGCTTCCAAACACAGGCAGCCTATTCACATTATCTACAGTAATTCTCATTCTGGTTTCAACGCACTGCTTTACATCAGTAGCTCCAACTATAACCTCATAGCTTCCAGCATCTGTAAAGTTTGTTGCCCATTTTCCATTCTTCCCTACAGGCGCAGTGTAATAAAACTTCACATACTCATTATCAGGGTCGCTCGCATTCGGCTTTATCTCAACCAAGCTTCCTTCGTCAACAACAAGCTCCTCAACCTTCTCTAAAACAGGCGCTCTATTCACATTCTGCACAAGCACTTTAAAACTCCTATTGCTGCACAGCTCCTTTCCGCAAGCTTCAACAAAAACATCAAGCATCTCTTCCTCAGGATAAATATAACCATCTACCCTAAATCTGCTCAAAGTCTTGGCAATAAAATTCTTTGGCAATAAAATAAAATCATATCCCGGCTGCCACTTAATTTCATCCCCAGCTAAAACAGAACTATTTGGCAGCCCGCTAAAAGAAAAACTAATTTCATCTCCATCAGCATCAACAGCATCAAGTTCAACTCTCATTTTCTCATCCTCTCTGACAACAACATCAGAAATATTTTCAAATTCAGGAGCCCTGTCAACATCAACCACCTCAACTCTAACAACTTTCTCATCCATCAGCTCGCCATCATTCACAATCACATCAATTTCATATTCTCCGGCATCTTCATAGGTTGTCTCCCAAATTCCATCATCTCCAATCGGCTCATCAATTATATACTCTAACTCATCTCCATCTACATCTGTTGAAGGCAGTCCAAGATCAACAACCTCAGTTTCATCTACAGCAATATCTTCTAAAAACGCTAAATCAGGCGCCCTATTAACATTTTCAACGACAACTTTCCATCCATGCGCGCTTTTATCTTCACCATCAGAGATCTCTACTTTAACCTCGTGCTCCCCTGAGCTTTCAAAATCAGTTTCATAGGTAAAATCCTGCCCTGCTCCGCTTTCAGCATCATCAACAAACCAAGCATAGCTCACTTCCTCATTGTCTGGATCGCTTCCTTCAGCAAAAAAGCTTGCTTCCTCATTCTCTTTAATTCTAACAGCATCTCCTACGGGCAAAAAATCAGCAACGTTTGGAACTCTATTCCTATTCAGCACAGTAACAGTAACAACGCTCGTTGTCTCAAGCTTTCCATCGCTTGCTGTTATGCTTACTTCATGCTCTCCAGCATCATCAAAATCCGTCTGCCACTCGCCTCTCTCATCAAACGGCTCAGAAACTCTAACAGAAACTTTATCTCCATCTGGATCACTAACCTCATACTCCAAAACAGCCAACTCTGTCTCAACAACTTCTATATCCTCAGCCTCAATCTCAGGCGCCCTGTTAACATTCTCAACAATAACAGTTACTTTTTCCTCAGTATAAGCCTTTCCATCAAAAGCAGATACAGTAACTTCATAACTTCCAGCGTCCTTAAATCC
>CAYJSO010000023.1:0-9843 GCA_964372795.1 uncultured Methanosarcinales archaeon | reverse complement strand
CATAATGTACAACAACTCTCCCGCCAGGCGTCTTTACTTTAATTCTTCTAAAAGTCCTTGATCTTTTTCTTCCTTCAACCATGTTAACCACGCTCAAGAAACGAGGGGTTTATAAAGGTTGCGAGATAAGTAAGTTGTAGGGATGTTTATGATTTATCTCGCTGGACTTATCCCTTTCCTTTATTTCTCACATATCACCTATCGGTATTCCTTCATTTTCCAGATTTATTATTTCTTTCGTTAAAGCACGTGCAAGACGATTTACTATTTCCCTATCGAATGGAAAATCTCGTGCTCCTTTCGCTTTACTTACAGAACCAGATTCAAAGCCAGCCCTTCTTGCCAGAGAAGATAAATACGTTGGGTCTATATCAAGAGCCTCGACCAGCAACCTCTTTGGAACATATTCTCCATCTATTGGTTCATGGCCAAGCAAATAACATAAATTATAGTGGGCCATCTCAGCATTTGTATCACCATCAGTATGCACACTATCACTACTTCTTCCTTTTCCCTCATCCTTATCAGAAGCAGCTGCAATTCCTTCCAAAGCACTGGCCCCGCCAAACAAAGCCATCAATCCTTCATACTTCTTTGCTTCAGCTTCAGCAGCTTCTTTATCTCTCATTAACTCCTTAATTCTTCTATCCGTTTCTGCCACAACACCTTTAACCTCTTCATATTCTCTTTTTACATAAGAACCAATGGACGCTAAACCATCTCCTGCTTTCGAAACCAACTTTCTCATTCCAAATTTATTTGCCACGTCTCGCATCCTTGCCAATGCAGTAATTCTTCCTTCCAGCTGATTTTGAGAGTCCAACTCTTCAACTACCTTTCTATTTACATTTAATTTTTCTTCATAAACTTTAAATAGTTCCCCTTCAAAAGTCGCGACATCTACCTTTATTTGCCTAACTAAATCAGTTGCACCATTCGATTCTGCAACTGCCAATAAGGTAACATAAGCTTCAAGCACAGAAACCAGCTCGCCTTTTTCATACTTCTCTACTATCTGACTTGGTTCTGTTTTTATTCCTTTGTACAAAGTCTCTAATCCGCCAACACTCTGTCTCGGTGTAGCACCGTGTGTTACTCTCTCAGGAACTGCTCTTGTCGTATCGCCTTTTGGCCTCACATCACCAACCACAGGGACAGCTTTAGTTTCCTTAGGCGCAGCTAAACCCTTTTTTATTTTAATCGGCCTTGTAAGTGTGCCTCCTGAAGGCGCATTCAAAAGAGGATGCCTTACTTCTAATAGCGGCTCTAAATAATCATGAATTCTACCAACTAACGCAAACCTATCCTCATCTGAAATTCTACTAGCCCATAAACTCCAATCATACTCCCCCCCAGCAACTAATCCTCTGGTATCCCTCGCAATTATATAAGGCTGATCATCTTGTCTCAAATCGCAGGAAGTAATCCTTAATGCAGGATTCCTAAAAACTTTCGCTACAGAAGTTCCTTGACTTCTGTTGTCTGGCGTAAAATCTACGGAATACATCAATTCAATAATTGCTTTAAAAAGACGCACATGCCCTTCATCCCTTGTTAGAAGCGTTAGCATTCTTTCATTCTCTGCTATTGCATAAGTCAAAGCATAAGCAAAAACCGCCACATCCACCTCCATAGCGCTTCCACTGCTCGATAACACCATTAGGGTAGAACTAACATCTTGTCCTATTCCAAGCAATGTTTGATAAATCTTATCACTTTTTTTCGGTATTGGCGCAGCCTCTGGCAAAACTATTCCTTGCAAATTACTTCTATATCTTCCATAAACCTCTTCCATTACAGAAAGCGCACTGGCTTTTCCGATCTCCTCACTAACCCTGTCACCTAATTCTTTTCTAACTGCAGCAGGCACAAACACATTTGGCTGCTTTAATAAATCCTTTATTTTTCCCGCAGCATATGATAAATTAGCAGCTACTTTTTCATTACCATCTTCTATTGATGTAGGCGCACTGGGCAATATAGAACTATCTAATATTACAAGACCGGCTTCTTGACTTATCCCATGAATCGTCCTTAGAAGTCCCTTGTCGCCCTGCGGATTCACACAATCCAAAACATACCTTCTCTGCCCACCTTCCATTAAATCAAATCTTCCCAGCCGTTTTATAAGCCTTTCTATCCGCCATTATACAAATTAAAAAGAAATCTAGTGCAGCTTCAGCACTTTCCTCAGCGTTAAGCTAAACACAAGTGAAAGAATTATATACAAACCAAGCCATCCAGGATGCCATCCAAAAATAGAAAACTCGCCAAGCGGCTTCAAACCCGAGTAATTAATCCTCATGCCTTTTATCTCTTCAACCTTCTTGCACTTCTCAACTTGCCCTGCATACTTTACTTCATCAACAATTACTTTCCTTGAACAAACTCTGTCATCATACTCAAAATCAATAAAATATTCTCCTTTTTCAACTGCCTTAAATTTAAAATTATTTATTTGACTTATTTCCTTAGTATCCTCACCTATTATTTTTATCCCTTCATCTTTAATCGTAGCACTCAAATTCCCATCAACCCCTTCATTGAAAATAACATCGACATTAAACTCATCTCCGACATTTATCGCTTCAAACGCAAGTGCAGCCTGCAGCCAGGCAAATATCAATATAACCGGAATAAATGTTATCAGCATCGGCTTAAAGCTGTGCTTCATATACTCCATATTCTTGCTCATTACTTTCTTCTGCATCTCCAGCATCTTCTCAGGCTCACTCTTCATTTCCTTCATCCTTTTTTGCTCTTCCTTCATCTCCCCTTTCAGCCTTTTCATCTCATCTTGATTTGAAAAAAACTTGTAAATTAGTGTAACAATCAAAGAAACAATAAAAGACACAATAAGCAAAGCCCAAAAAGCTCCCAAACTCAGCAGCGGATTAAACACAAATCCCAAATATTCTCCAAACGCCATTTAGTCCTCCTTTACTCCATCATTTTCTTCAGCATTGGATGCATATCCATCATATGCTGCTTTGCAATATCCTCATACAAATTGTAAACTATCATAGCAGCAAGCAAAATTCCGGTTCCCCTGCTGAGTGCGCCGGTTAAGTCAGCAAGGTAAGCAATTATCCCTACAGCTGCTCCTCCCATAATAGTAAGCGGCCAGATATATCTGCTCAATATACTCTCAAGTACGCGGGGATCTCTCCTAAACCCGGGAATTTGCAGCCCCGATGCCATTATATTCTCCGCCTGGCTCCTGGCATCCATATTTGCAGTTTGCATCCAGAAAACAGCAAACAAAACAGAGCCGCCAACCATAAGCAATAAATAAACCAACAGCGACGGCATAACCTGCAAAAGACCACTCGGCCCAACAGTTATCAGCACAGTAGGCACATCAGGTGGATTTATCAGCGCAACTAAACCAGAAACCGGCACATTTCCGCTAAACGTTCCAAGCAATGGTTTTCCCCAGCTCTCAAGCAGGCTTCCCCACAGCTGTATATTAGCCAGCAGCGCAGCAGCTAATATTACCGGGATATTTGAAGTATAAAAAAACTTTAATGGCCATCTGATTCCATGTCCTCTAACCCTCCCAAAACTCAGTGGAATTTCAACCTTCAGCCCTTGCGTGTAGACTGTAATAAGAAAAACAACTACTGTGCTTACAATCGCAGCTAGCTTCAACAAAGCAGTTTGTGGATCTCCTACTGCTAAACTCTGAAACAAAGCTGGAATCGCTCCCGCAGCTATATCAGGATTAGTTGGGCTTGGCAATGGATTTAACGCAGTAACAAAAATCTGCTGCGCTACACCTGCAGCAATAAACAGGCTGATTCCGGAGCCAAAGCCCCATTTGCTGACAACCTCGTCCATAAACATAACAATCATTCCTCCCAAAAACAGCTGAAATATTAACACAAGCTGCAAAGGCAAATACAGAGAACTGCCAACTAGCTCCTGCGCTGGCGCCAATCCTCCCATAAAAACATAGATTGCAGCTTCAAATATAATAAAAAATATGGACAAAACTTTCTGCGTTCCTTGAAACTTTGCTCTGCCTTCATGGGTTTTTAAATCAAATTTTACTATCTTCGCTCCATTCAGCAGCTGCAAAACTATAGATGATGTAACCAATGGCCCAATCCCAAGGCTCATTATGCTCCCGAAGCTTGCCCCTAGTATTATAGACAGGAACTCAAACTGCTGCAGAGCATTTTCCCCCAACCCAAAGAGAGGTATCAAGCTCAATACAAAAAATATCACCAAGCATATCAAAGTCCACTTCAGCTTCTCCTTAAAAGCAAGCCTTCTTTGTTGAGGTCCTTTAACCTCCGGCAAACTTTGTGTTATTGTTTCCCAAAGAGACATTTTACTCCTTCACCTCGCTTACCCCTCTTGCCCCGCTTGACTCACCCTCGCCTTCAGCTTCTTCACCCTCAGCTCCACCAACTTTAACAACTTTCCCGCCAGCTTCCTTTATCTTCTCCTCAGCTTTCTTAGAAAACCTCTCCGCTTTTACATTCATTTTAACTTTTAAGCTCCCCCTTCCAAGAACTTTATTATACCCTATCTTCTCAACGTCAATAAAATAAATATCTCCTTTCTTCTCAGCTTTCCCTTCCGCTACCAATCTTCCAAGATGCTCTTGCAAGTATTCCAAATCAATTGCTTTTATCTCTCTATACTGTCCATGCAGTTTAAACCCCGTTCTCCCCAAAAATATCCCTAGCTTATGAAAAGTTGGTTTTCTCTGTGCTCCCCTTTTCCCTATTCCAGCCCTGCCTCTGCCTCCTCTGTTGCCAGCTCCTCTGTGCTTTTTCTTGTTTCCCCATCCATGAGTGTGGCTTCCCCTTAGCCTGCTATTCTTAGCTCTTTTGCGAACTACCATTTTCCACCTACACCATCCTCTTGATCAAATCATTTATTTTTTCTCCCCTATAGCCTAATGCCCCTCCAACCTTAAACTGAAACTTTATTCCCTTTCTCTCAAATCCACCTCTTGGCGGCTGCAGCCTTGCAACACCCTCTCTCATTCTTTTCTTCATAGCTTCAACAGTTTCATCATCAACTTCTCCCCAAGTAACCAGATCTTTTACTTTCATTACCATTCCCAGTATACTTGGATTCTTCTTCAAAACAACACAATGATTTTTTCTCTTCAGCCTTAGCATTTTAAGAGTATCTCTTACTTCCCTTGAAGTGTTAATCATTCCCCTTACCAATACAACTGCAATTTTCTCCTTGTTATCCTTATCCTCCGCAATTTTATCCTCTGCCATCTTACTTTGTCACCATCCCTTCCACTACCCCAAGCCGTTCAGCATCATCTTCTTTTATTTTGGTTTCAACTAACTTGTTCAAAGCATCTACACAAGCATAAACAACATTCAGCGTTGTTCTCGTGTCACCATAAGCTTTGCTCCAAATATCTTTCACTCCAGCTAGCTTCAAAATCTTCTGCAGCTGTTCTTGTATAATCAACCCTTTGCCTTTCGGAGCTGGCACTAACTTTAATCTGATCGAGCCGCACTTGCCTTCAACCGCAAATGGAATCGAATGTGCTTCCTTGCAGCCGCATTCCCAGCTTCCGCACCCTCTTCTGATCTTTCTAATATTTAATTTTGCCCTTCTGAGTGCTTTTTCTCTTGCCGGCACAGTTTCTTTGCTTTTTCCATGTCCAACGCCAAAATATCCGTTTTTATTTCCAACAACCGCGCAAACAGCAAAATTTGGCTTATTTCCTTCAGCAGTTTTCTTTTGCGTTTGCTTGAAAACTCTCCTCTGCCCGCCGCCAAACTTGCCTTTGGCTTGTCCAATCATAAGCAAATCGCTTTCAATTCCATGTAACAATAGATCTACAATCTCTATCTCAAATATAGGCACCCCTTTATCCAGAACCTCATCAATATTTGCTATTTGTCCTTTAAGCACTTTCCTTCCGAGCTCTGTCCTAGGTTTCCAAACCGATTTAATCTCTTCTGCTGTTTTTTTCTCTGCTTCAATCGCAGCTACAGCTTCTTCTGTCAGTTCCTTTTCCTCAATCTCTTCCTCTTCCTGTAAAGCCTCTCTCACAACTTCCTCGCTTTCAGGCAATTTTTCTTTCTTTGTCATTTTTTATACCTTTTCACCTACACCCTTACCTATACTCGATTTTACTTTTTCAAATAATTCCACAATTCCTTCTTTTCCTTTTGAATATTTTGCAATATGCTCCCCTTTTATCCTTTCTTCGCTTGGGAGCACGCTTTTATCTATGCTTACATTTACTCCAGCATCCAAGATTCCTTTTACACAAGCGTAAATTCTGCCGCCCCTTGTTGGCATTCTGACTCCTGTATCAAGCACAGCCTCTTTTATTCCTTTTTTCAAAGCCAGCTTGCCAATTAAATATCCTGTTAAATACGCAGCTGGCAAATTTCCTGCTCCAAAATTCCATCCATACTTCTGCAAAGCTCTTGAATGCCCCCCAACCAAAACTTTATCCCCTTCGCTTTTAAACTCAACAAATTGTACAACCATATTTTTCAGAGTCGGCCTTACCACTATCCTGGGCTTACTAGTCATCAAAATCTTTATTCTCTTTCTGTAGTTTGTCTTGCCTTCTCCCTTTCTTCTAAACGGAACAACTTTTAATTTTGTCATTGTTGTGTTTTCCTCATCAGCTTATTTTCCTCCATATACAGTTTAATGTGCCTGACGTTACGGAAAAATCCCCCTTTAGCTTTCATATACAGCCCTCTAAATGTTCTCCTGTCAATTTCTCCTCGCGTTTTCAATCTAAGCAGCAGTCTTCTCTGGCTTCTTATTTTGTTAATCCACTCTCTTTTGCCCTCAGCTCTTGCAAACTTCTTTCCTTTTCTGCTGCCATGCCCTTTTCTTTGCCCTCTTTTTTTCTTTTTTGCGGTTTCCCTGGCCCTTCCTCTTGAGATGCCCGTCTCAGGAGTTCTCGTCACAATCCCCTGGCTTATCAGTCCCCTGAGGTCTGCTTTCGTTATTGCCTCCTCTATCTCGCCCAGCTTCTCGCTGTCAAACTTTATTCTATGCGGAGAGCATTTCAATATTTGCGCTGCCAGTCTTCGCTGATTTTTCAAGCTCATTTTATTTTTATTATTATGTTGTATTTTTATTTTTTTATTACTGTTTTTTATTTATATTTTATTTTTTTCACGATTTTGTTATTATAACTTTTTCAGCTTCCAGCCTTTCCTGTTCTTTTTCTTTCTTAATTTCCTCTGCCGTCTTTTCCTTTTTCTTCTCCTCTTTCACCATTTTCTTCTCTTCTTTCTTCTCAACTTTTTTAACTTCCACTTTCTTCTCTAACTTACTAGCCCTCATTTTTCTTCTTTCTTCCAACACCTTATTTACACTTGCTTTGTACTCATTCAGATCCTTAATGTTCAAAACCTTGACGCCTTTTTTCTGCGCAGCTTCAACAATCCCCAACCTTTTCTTCATCCCAACTGGAGCAGCAACAACAGCTGCCTCCTTCTTTATATCCAATCTCTCAACATCGGCAGCATTAAACACAACCACTGCCTTAAATCCATTCAGCATCATCCCTCTAACTTCTCTCGGTGAACGATAACCTACATCAACCATAATTGGCTGCCCTTTCCTTTTTTGCCTCATCTTTGAATGCAAGCCAGCCGGTCTAACCCACTTTTTCTCTAGCTTCTTCCATTTGTGGGCATCCTGTCTGATAAACCTAGGCCTCTTTGCATTTATTCTCTTCTTTAATTCCAGCAGTTCTTTTATGTCGCTGCTCATGCTGCATTTCCACCTTTGCTAATTATAAAAATTCCATCTTGATACACCCTTCTATCTCTATTCCTAATCCTTGTCAGCAGCTCTATTTGCGAAGCAGTTAAGCCGGCTAACTCTAAATCAGCGCTCTCTACGCTTACTATATCCCCGTCAACTTTCACATTTACCCCTTCTCTTAACCGCAATTTTCTTGGCGAATTCTCCCCCAAAAAATTCTTTACAATAAACTCATTCCCAGCAACGCTAGCATTCATCGGGAAGTGAGCTGCGCAAATTTTTAATTTGTAAGCATAACATTCCAAAACGCCTTGCAGCATATTTTTTATATGTGATACAAAAGTATACAGTATTTTTTTCTCCCTTCTCGTAGCATTCTTGCTCTCTAAAATAACTTTTCCATTTTCAACTTTAATGCTAACTCTTGGGTGCTTTAGCTCCCTCTTTACCTCCCCTTTTGGCCCTTTTACAGCAACTAAACTGCCATCTATATTGACCCGTACTTTCTCTGGAATTGCAATTTCCTCCTTGACATCAATTTTCATTTTAGTAGCAGTACGCTAACAATACCCCTCCAATTCCTTTTTTCTTTGCTTCATCATGGGTCATTATTCCTTTTGGAGTCGACACAATCAATATTCCGAAACCCTTCGCTGGCAGGTATCTTTTCTCCCACTTCTCATACTCTCCAATCTGCGTGCTGAACTTTGGCTTTATTGCCCCGCATTTGTTTATATTCCCCAGCAGCTGTAAGTGTAGTAATCCTCCCCTTCCATCTGCAATCTCCTTTGCAGCCCCGACGTAATTATGCTTGTTCATTATCTTTAGCACTTCTTTTATTACACTAGAAACTGGCTTAATCACACATTCCCTGTTTCCAATTCTTTCAGCATTCATTATTTTTGATAACGCTGCTGCCAACGGATCATTCATTTTTATTACCTCAACTGTACTTTTTGAATCCCAATTGTGGAGCAATCTCTCTAAAGCATTGCCTGCAGAGCCCAACGCCGTATTTCCTTATATGCCCTCCAGTTCTGTTGCACCTTATGCAATGCCTCAAACCAATTCCACAGCTCCTTTCTTTTGGTTTATTGAATTTCAAATACTTCTTCCACTTGGTGGGCTTAGCTTTCAGCTGACTATAAACCTTCTTCCAGTCACTTGTTGTCATTTTACTCTTCCACCTCGGCCATTGTTACTCCAAATCTATCTTTCATAAAATCAACTGCCTCTTTAGGTTTAATCCTATGTTTTGATGGCACCCTTCTGCGCTGCACCCTTCTCTTTGCTATTCTATATCCTGCCCTCTGTAATGTTACAGCAACCTCAAGTCCCATTATCTTTATTTCAGGGTCATAATCAACTCCCGGAATGTCGATATACTCCGGAATTCCGAAAGAAAAATTCCCATACATGTCAAATTGTCTAGATAGCATCTTATTGTCTTTTGCTTCTAGTAGTCTCTTTAACAGCTTTTCTGCTTCTTTTCCTCTTATCG
Organism: uncultured Methanosarcinales archaeon; assembly: GCA_964372795.1. GTDB lineage: Archaea > Nanobdellota > Nanobdellia > Woesearchaeales > JAGLXL01 > CAYJSO01. Next base: position 614 of record CAYJSO010000023.1, on the reverse strand, counting down.
TAAATTTGCATCCGATAGCTAATCCTGGCCTTAGTCCCCAAGCAGGCAGTCTTTTATTGGTTATTGTCTTTACTGCTTCAGCTCCCGTGATTTTTCTCAAAAGCTTTAGCCCTCTCTTTAACTCATCCTCATCTTTACCCGCCCCTATATTGAGCGTTATTTTTTCAATCTTTATTTTTCTCATAGAGTTATCTGCTTTCATTTTCCACACTAGCTTTTAATGTTATAAGTGGCTTATCCTCTCCAACCACAAACGCATATTTTTTAAGTGTCGTTATCTTATTCTTCTCCTCATCTTCAAGTATTATAATCCCTCCAGTAAGTTCAGAAAGCACCCCTACCCCGCTTGCATGCTTTCCTTTAATCATATATACATAATTCCCTTTTTTCAACTCCAAATTCTGCGTAACTTTTCCATCAGGTAGGCTCAGTACAACACCATCACCAATATTTACTCCCCCATCACCCAATAAAGTTCTTCCATCATGCAAGCTTATTTGTATTTTGCCAGCTTTAACTTTTCTCTTTCCAACAACTTTGCATATTATCTTTTTAGCTTCATCAGCGCTCACCTAAGCTAAACTCAATCTGCCTTTGCTGTCCAACACGACCCT
>CAYJSO010000022.1:0-10296 GCA_964372795.1 uncultured Methanosarcinales archaeon | reverse complement strand
ATGTGGAACTGTTGAAATAGCACTGCATCCAGAACCAACGGTAGCTAAAACCAATGCCCCCAATGCTACCCCTACCTTTCTAACAATCCCTATCTTTCTAACAATCCCTATCTTTCTAACAATCTTTTCTAATTCCATATTAAGCCCAGCAGCATTTCCTCTTTATAAATCTTTCTATTTTAGCCACCTATAAGTAGTGAAAAAAACTAGTGAATAAGCCAGAGACTGCGGAGGAGATACTGTTCCTTAGAACAATCCCTTTGTCCGACGCTATATTATTAAACAAAAATAAAAAAAATAAAAATAAAAAATATTAAAACTAAGTTAAAATATAAAATTATAAAATAAAAACCCCCTAAGAATATCTAACATCAATTACTCCATCGGCACTCCGCTCCAAAGTGTCCAGTCCTCTGATGGAGAATACCTTCCGAACACAAAGTACGGCGGCTCAGTCTGCCCAAAGTAGCTGTACTGCACTTCCCCCCAAGCCCTGTTTCTCCCAGGCGAAGCCCCGCTGCCAAAACCAGTTCCATAAATAGGGCTTCCAAACAAACGCCAAGTTTTCATCAACCCATGAAAATCGCTCAAATCCGTCGTTGCATCAGCACCCGGCTCAACTATAAGCGCTCCTTTAAATCCATGGCTCTTCAAGATCTTAACCATCTCTACAACCGGCGAATTGCCCTGCCCGGGCGACAAATGCTCGTCATGATAGCCGTAATTATCAGTCAAGTGCACGCTTCCAATCATATTCTTGGCAGCCATCTGCTCAACTTTAGTAAGCAGCCATTGATTGTACTTTCTCTCATTCTCCTCAGGAGAAATTTTCTCGTCCCAAACCCAGTACTTGCGCCATAAATTAATGTGCCCCGTATCCAGATGCCCTTTAATATGCGTCTCAGCTGCTTTCTTTGCTTCCTCAGCAGAATGGCCTTGCTGCTTCAGCTTATCAATCATGGCTCTTCTTCCGCCTTCAACCAAATCCATTAACTCATCAGGATGCCCGCCATAGCTTTCAGGAAAAATATGCTCCAGAGCAACAAAAATCGGCTCTTTTTTCAGCTTGCCCTGCTTCTTCAATTTCTCAGAATGCATCATTGCATACATTCCAGCTTCTCCATACGCAGAATACGCTTCCTTCAGCGCATACTTTTTCTGGCTAACAATATGCCTCATAGTTTCATAAGCATCTGACGCCTGCTGCTCTTGTGATGTACTAGCCTCGCGAGCTTGCTCCATACGACGATTAAGATTGCGCAGCTCTTTATCTATAATTTCAGTTGGTTTCTTGTGCTCGGGAGGAATTAAACCAATTGCTTCGGCAGTTAGCTCATTTATCTGTTTTTTTAATTTCCACGCTTCATCCTCAGGCACGCCGGCTTCTATTTTTACCCATAACTCGCGCGCCTTTCTCAGCTTTCTCACCTGATCCAGTTCACTTTTGAAATCTCCCCCATAATACAGTGCCCAGCCTTTTGCATTAGCAGCATTCGTTTCAAGCGTTGCCTGCACATACGCTTCTTCCGGATCAACAGTAACATCATCTTCTGATTTGGCCTCTCTAAACTGCCAGTAAATAGAATTCCTCCAAGCATCCGGATTATTCTTATTCATTTGCCAAAACTCTCTTGCCTCCTGCGTTCTGTCTTTTGCTTCTCTGATAAACCTGTTCCAGTCCCAGTACTCGACTTTAAACCTTCCGGTTTCTGGATCGAACTGTGGCACGCGCTCCTCCATGCTCCTAACTTTTTTTCTGTCATAATCAATAAATACCGTTTCGCCTTCGCGAGAAGTCATCTCATTTCCTTCTTCATCGTAATAAATTTCTCCAGCCCTAGCTTGCAGCCAGACAGGCCTCGCAACATTCTGGTTCTTTCTAACCTGCGCAGCAATCTGCCCGGATCTTTCATCAACAACTCTTATTACAGCTCTCTCCGGCTCATCTTCATAATTCTTGAAGATATGCCTCCCGGTTGCAGGATCAATCGCCCATGACTCCTCGCTTATTGGCCTTTGAAACTCTCCGGTATGAATCGTTACGTTGCCCCCGCGAGCAACATCAGCAGCAAACTCAACCGCCCTTTTGATTTCATCAATCGCAAAGTCGCGATTTTGTTTTGAAAAATTTCCCTGCTGATCCATTCCAGCTAATCCCATAACAGAAAAAGATGCATGCGTTGTAAAATCAACTTGATTTGCGCGGGACAATTCCTCCAAAGCTGTCCTCTGCAGCTCGCCATAAAGCTCAGGCGTCTGCGCCCCTCTTTGAGACCTGCCAGCTCCCGGAAACTGCAGCTCAATAATCCTGGCACCAGTTCTAATCTTAGCAGCAACTCCCTGAACATTAGGTGCAGCAATTCCAAGCGGAACAGAAAACCCAATTTCTTTTATAGGCACAATTCCAATGTCTCCAACGTCTTGAGTGCCTTCTTTTTCGGTATCTGCAACATATCCGCGATCCATTCCCATAGAGTAGCCAGAGCTAAATTCCATACGTCAAATCACCTTTTTATTCTTTTACTCCCACTATTTCCTTTTACTCCCACCCTCTCATCCTTCTTCCCCATGAACAGCATCCTTTTCCACAGCACCCAGGAGGCCTTCCATCAGAGCCATACTCGCTTACAGCATTTGCAGCGCTTGAACTTGCACCATATGAACTACCACCAGAACTAGTAGAACCCGCTTCATACTTAACCGACCCTTGACTTTGATACTCAACCATGCTTAAAAACCTCAGGTTCCACAAAAAGTCACACTTTTTGGGAGCCAAAAATTGCTTTGCAATTTTTTAGCTTTTGGCACGCCAAAAATTGCATTGCAATTTTTAAGCGTTTTCTTTTTGTATTATTATATTAATTTTATTTTAATTATTTTTGTATTATTTATTTAATTTTATATCTTACTTTTTCTTTTTACCTTTTATCCTTTACTTTAACTAACTTATTACGATTGATAATTATTACGATTGATAATGATTATGATTGATAAACAAATTGCCCAGATTCAATTGGCGACTGATAACCCTCGGTAATATCTTCTAATTTATCTTCTTTGTGGTACCCAACACCCGGCTTCCCTCCGCTTGTCTCATACTTAACTCCGGTCTCAACTTTCCCGGCCCTGAAAAATTCTTTCATCGCATCTTGCGGCGTTGCTCTCCATCCGCATGAGCAGCTTGCTTCTTCCCTGTGCCCGTGCTGCTTATAATCACCGCTTCCTTCGCCCCCACCACCTCCAGCTTCACCGCCCCTCTTATACAGCCCCTCGCTTCTCATAGCACTCTCAGCAGTTGCTCTTCTATACTCGCCGGCAATATCCTTGTCAACTTCTTTTTTAATTTGCTCAATAGCTTCCTCCTCCTTCTCATTAAACCTGTCGCCTTCGCCCTTTATCGTAACGTGATGCTCTCCTTCTTTGTGCTGCTCCTCATGCCTTTTAGCAACAACCCTAAGCGCATTATCCATTACATCCGCTTCCCTTACATGCTGCTCAATGCCTTGCTCTACGCCTTCTTCTTCGCTCTCGCTTACTCTGATTCCTCTGCCGCTGCTGCCGAATTCTACCATATAAAAACAGAACAAAAATTGCTTTATAAATGTTGTGGATAAAAAGGTAACATTAAAATTTTAGAACAAAAAAATAAAAAGTAGTAAATAAACCAATAGCCAACAATCAAGCCGCATACTTCTCATCATCTTCAAACTCCTTAAACTCATGCTCCTGCCCGGGCGCTTTTTCAATCCCGCCAGCCTGCGCCCTGTACATTGCCTGCAGCTTCTCGTGCAAGTGCGCTGTAACAACAGCTTCCCGCAGCGCTTCTTTTGTCGGCGCATACCTTCCAGTTTCAATATCCTCAAGCTTCTTGTCCCATGCTTTTGTCGCATACTCAAACCTTAGCTTATCTTCACTGGGCAAATTGCTTACCCCGCCGACATTATACACTTTCTCTGCAACATTCTTAAACACAGAGGCAAAATACTCCACAGGCTTCGTGCTCATCTGCATTGCATCCCCATACTGCTTCTCAGCCTGCAGCTTTGGCGCTTCTCTTGCTTCCTTCGCAACAGTCTCCTCTAATACGCTTTCTTCCTCCTTTGAAACTTTCCCCTCAATTTGCCCTTCATCACGCTTTCCTTTTCTCTCCTCAACCCTGCCCTTCTGCCTGTGAACAGTAAACATTTCTTTCTCTTCTCCTGTCTCTAAAACTCCTTCCTCTCCAATCATCTGCGGAATAGGGATCTTTTCCTGCAATTTCCTTCCTTCCTCCAACTCCTCCTCACTCGTCCTCATCAGAGCTTGCGCTTCCTCGATCTCTTTCTTTCTCTTCTCCGCCAGCTCCCTCAGCTTCCTAAGCCTTTCCTCAGCCGGCAGCTTCTTCAGCTCACTCATGTCTTCTGCCATATTTCAATTATATTCTACAGCATATATTTAGGTGGTTTTTATATCTATCGACTAAAAAGCCAATATCTATCGACTGAAAACATAGACTGCGGAGGAGATAAAGCCCGAAGGACTATCTCTTTATCCGACGCTTAATTAAATTTAGATTTAGTTCGATACCGCCGCATAATCTACCACATAATCATCCCATGTCCTTTTTTAAAATTCTTAAACGCTAAGAACAACCTGATTCCAAGATCACTATACGCCTTCTTCTTCTCCTGCTCGAGCTTAAACTGGTCTGGCTTTTCCGCTTTTTTACCCTTCTTCAGCTTATCAGCTTTCGGCTTGGTAGAAATAAAATCCCTAAACAACTTATTAAATCCAGTTTCTTCCTTAACTTCCGGCTTCTCCTGCCTCTCTTCTTCCCAAGCCCTTCCGGCTTCTTCCAGATACTTGAACAGCTCGCCTCCCAAAGCTTCCATAGCAGCTTCAACAGCCCCGGAAACCGTTTTAAGCAATTCAAAATCTTCTGCTTCCTTCATCTTCAGATAACTTTTCAGCTGCTCATTGCTCCATATATAACCTCGCAAGTGCATTTCCATCTTCCCAACATGCACCGGCCCTCTCTGATAGCCTTCCTGCACAAACTTCAGCGCCGGCTTTGTCCTGAAATGAAAAGTAGCAAGAATTATGGTATTATATGTCCCCCATGGCCTTCTGCCCAGGAACTCAACATCAATCATGCTCGCCTCAAACGCGCTGACAATTTCAGGATCAGAAGCAAACCCGTGCTTCATCGTCAGCCTCTGCACATGCCTCAGATACGGCTTAACCCACGTCATATACATTTTTATAATTTCAAAATGCTGCCTTAAATACTGCAGAGTAAATCTTCTTCTTGTTTTAATTTCGCTGTAAGTCCTTTCCTTCCAGATGATAAACTGCTTCAAATGCCTTTTCAAAACCTCAAGCACTTTGCGGTTAAACTCCAGCCTGTCAACATACTCATCAACTTCTTCATGGTTTAAAGGCGGAGTATCAAAAAACAGATCAGGCAGCACCGTAAACTCCAATTCCCTTGCCATCCCATAAACGCTCGCTGGATTTTTTGCTCCCCCTTGCACAAGATCAATAAAAATCCCTTTCAAAGTTATTTCTGCGCTTTTCTGCCTCTCATTCCTCGGCTTGCTCATCTGCTCCTCAGCATCCTCGTAATAAGCAACTCTCTCGTCAATTATACGCAGCTCCCTGACTAACTGAAACAGTTCCTTTATCATCTTCCCAATTGTAGCCAAATACTGGGAAATTCTGTCCTGCTGCGCGCCCAGCCTCTGCTGCGAAACCCCAAAAAACGCAGAATTCTCAGCCGCAGCAAAAATATCTTCCGTTTTAATTATTTCAGGCATTCCCAGATCCTGCTGGAAATAGTTGTGAATCCAATAATAAGGCTCCTCAATGCTCAAATCATAAATCTCCCATACAATCTTGAAGCGCTTGACTGGTTTAGGATAGCCTGTTGTGCGATACGATGCCCCTTTCCCCGGCTCGCCGACAAACGGCACTTCCTCTATCTCCTCATCAAAACTAAACTTCTTTATCAGTTCGCTGCTTACCATTCGCCCTCTTTTTATATAATACACAAGATACACCTCGCCTTTATAAAATTTTTGATAATAATTTAAATACAAAACAAAATATTAAACAAAAAATGACAGAAAATACAAGGGAAAAATTCGGCAAAATCAAACAGGAATTCAAGAACTTTGACCGCGAACTGCAGGAAAACTTCCGCTTTGTAGTAAGAGACACAGCAAAAGGCATCTGGGGCGCTTCTGACTTAGACAGTGTTTTCAAGCTATTCCAAAAAATTCAGTTAAACAGCTTCAAAAACTTCCTTGACATTGGCTGCGGAGATGGCCGTGTTGTTATAGTCGCATCATTATTCACAACTGCAACCGGAATTGAGATAGACAAAGAGCTAATAAACAAAGGCAACGAAATAAAAAACAAATTAAAAGCAAACAACATAAAACTAAACAACGCAGCTCTAATCTGCGATGACTACTTCAGCCACGACTTTTCAAAATACGACTTCCTTTTCATCAACCCAGACACAGGCTTCTACAACGGCCTGGAAGACAAATTAATAAAAGAAATGAAGCAAACAGCAAAACTTTACGTTTACAACAACATTTTTCTTCCAAGAATTTTAAAAAGAGGAAAAGACTTCTTGTTCAACCAGACGCCGATAATAGAATTCACAAAAAACGAAGAACAATATAAACAAGTAAATACTGCCAAAACATAATGGATATTGTATACTCTGATCACGCAAAAAAGAGAATGAAGCAAAGAGGAATTACAGAACTAGAAGTAGAACATATATTAAAATACCCCGAATACATCAAAAAATCCTTCGAAGGCACAAAAGAAGCCGCAGGTGAAGTTAACAGAAGAATAATAAAAATAAAGTTCATAGAAATAGAAAACTATATAAAGATTATAACCATAATGTAGAGCATGAAACTGGAATACGACGAAGAAGTAGACGCAGCATACATTTACATAGAATACCCAATAGAAGACGGTAAAGTAAAAAAGACAATTGAATTGAATGAAAATATAATTCTAGATTTTGACGAAAAAGGAAGGCTTTTGGGCGTTGAAATTCTCAATGCAAGCAAAGTGCTAAAGAAAGAAGTTCTATTGGAAGCGCAGCACAACTAATCAAACAATAACTAACCAGACGCCGATAATAGAATTCACCCGGTAGAATACTTAGCAAGCGCTCTCTCAAGCCACTTCTCAGCCACAGATGCTCCAGCCGGTAACTCGTCCAAAACTTGTCCAACTTTATAATCTCCGCAAACAAGAGGCACAACGTACGCGATGCGAGGACCATAGATATTTCTAACTTTACCTTCCAAATCATCAACTACTTTAACATACCAATCTCCAAGTTCGTCAAGCGCTTTCAAAGCTTTCTTGCTATCCCTACTGCGTCTTTTTAAGTCAGCTCTGGAGCGATAAAACTCTTCCATTGCATCAGCAATTTTCTTGCGCAGAACGTTCTTAGCTCTTGCCCGCACTTCATCCAACAGCATAACAGTTATCCTGCGAAGATCAGGAACTTTCTGTCCTCTCAGATAAACTTCCTCAACACCCGCAACATACAGCTTCGACTTCATTTTAACTCAGTATAACCGGCGCATTCAGCCTTTTATAAAAACCCTCTGCTAATTCATGATCATACTTCTCAATCAAAGCTAATCTTTTCTTCCCCATAACAACGCTCTTCTCGCACTTAGAACTGCACGGAAAATGGCTCAGCAAAACAATATCCTCCTCTCTTAGCATCATATTAGTCCACGGATTCAAAGGCTGATGCACAGGATTATGATTTCCTTTAGCAAACTCTTCAACAAAAAACTTCACACAGCACTCAGGATAGCCAAGCATCAAGCCAGCATTGTAATGATCCTGCTTTGTCTCATACAAGCAAGCCCACAAAGCATTGAAATTGCTCTTGCTGATATAAACCAAAAACATCCCATTTTTGTCGCCGGCATCAACAATCTTCCCCCTATTAGAAAACTTCTCCTCCCCTTCAAGCAAAACTTTATACGGCGACAACTCAATAAACAACTTATTTCTTTCACAAAAATGCCTAACTTTCTCCAGCTCATGCGGATAAAACATCTGCCTAACAACAGGCTTTAGCTCTTTCATTAAATAAAGAATTTCAATCGCCTTGCTCCGCGAGCCGAATATCTCCTGTAGCTGTTGGATCATTTAACAATAAAAAGAGGCGCAGGTATATAAAATTTGGGTTTAATTTAGTTTAATTTCCACCATATTTGCTTGAAATCTTAGCGGCTATTCCTATCACACTTGCTTCCTTCGCCCCCTCGCCATACAAAGAACGCATTTTATCAACAATAGTCTGTTCTGGAGAAAATCTCCTTGAGAGGCTATCCCCATAATCTCTTCCACGATAACCAAACAAAGGCACTGGCTTTCCCAACTCGCCCAAAACAAAACCATAGCCTTCCGGCGGAGTAATTTTGTAGCTAGCCCCCATCGCTCCAGCAGCAATTGCATTCTCAAGTGACATAGTTATCCACTCCAACAAATCCCTTAACAATCTCCCAATACAGCTGCAGCGCTTCCTTTCCAGCCCCAACAGCTCGCCACACAAACGCGCAGGCAACATCATGCAACCCATTACGAGCAGGATTCTCTGTAACAATTGAATTTCCCAAACCGGCAATATCTTCCTTTTTAATAGCATCCATCCACGCCCTGCTGAACGCAAACGCTTTCGCTTCCTCATCATGCTTATTCCTCAAGCTTTTACTCAGCACATGCCCAACTTCATGTCCGATTGTCAGCAGCAGCCTGTCTTTCTCGCCAGCTAAAACAAAAACATCGCTTACCTTCCCATTTTCCTTTCTATTTACAGAAAATCCAACAACGTCGGCATCATTAACTAACTTTCTAAACTCTTTCTCGCGCAGAACATTAATTACAATATCGCTTGGAAACTCCAGTCCTGTCGTAGCAAAAAACGCTTCTCTAACATCTTCCTCAACCTCAGCCGCATCCCCAACAAACGGCTGCGCTGCTCTATTAGGCAGCAAAAAGTCATCCGGCTCAAACACATATTCCTTTGCAACAGAATTTGCTTTCGTTACTGCATATAACAAATTTTCTGTTTTACTATAAAAAATATTAGCATTGCCAGAATTACCATTCCCAAAATAAACAATTCCATTTCCACCGGAGCCAACACTCTCAGCAGAGTAACTAACACTCCCGCTACCCCCACCAGCATCGTAACTGCCAGAACCACTTGAATAGACTATTCTTTCCAGCCCGCTTCCAGCTACCCCAGACGCATAACCTACGCCGACCCCTGCAATTCCACCGCCAGAATAGCCTGCTCCTTGATACGACATTTTGCTCACTTATTAAGCTATAAGTTAATCTAAAACTTAAATCCAGTGGGACAAAAAAGTCAGTTAGTTAGTAAATTGCCCAAACATATATAACTGTTAAATACGTTAAACGCGCTTAAACCAATAGCTTTATATACTACCTATTATCAAATATCAAAAGTGGGGGAGCAATTAGACTTCCTCAGATAGGTGTATATAATATGGAACAACGTGGTTTTAGGCGCTTTGGTGGCCCTAGAGAAATGCACACAATCACATGCAGTGACTGCGGTGCAGAATCTCAAGTACCATTCAAGCCCAAAGAAGGTCGCCCAGTTTACTGCCGCGACTGCTATCAGAATCACCGTGGCGAAGCGCAAGCGTAATCATGGTTTCTAGGTAGGATAAGTTTGAATTTCTTTTTTCTTTTCTTTTTTTATTTTAAATCAGCAATATTTATAAATAAGCTCGCTTAAAAGCTTCTTATGGATAGCGGATTGGGAGTGGTTGCTGAAACATTATCTGAACATTATGCTTCGGCTACTGGGCACGGTGGAAGGACTACAGACAGCGGCAGAGTTATCGTTACATTAGACCCAAGAGAAGGCACTTTAACCGTTTATGACGAAGGAACAGAAACTTCTGTTAGAGTAAGTCCGTATCCCGGAACAAAAGGCGCCTATTATTTAACTCATATTAGAAAAACTGCCGAAGGCCAAAACGAAGGTAACGAAGGCGGATTTCAAAAAGCGGCACAAGTAGTAGCAGCAATAGTGCACTCAACAAAAGAAATAACAGACCTTGTTAAGGAGCTTATTCCCTAGGCAGCAACCCTTCTTACAAGATTAAATCTTCCATGTGATTTATAATATTGAATCGAACGATTAAATCTGTTATGGTCTTTAGGTGCCTGTGTCCCCCATATATCCCATAAATACAGCTTCCTCGGGTTTGTTCCTTCCAAATACCA
>CAYJSO010000021.1:3756-10425 GCA_964372795.1 uncultured Methanosarcinales archaeon | reverse complement strand
TAAGTCGATGATCTTCAGGACAGGGAAACACCAGTTTTGAGAGTTGCTGCGTGTGCTGAAAAAGAGGAAGAGACAGTAAGCGGGCCTGAAAGAGTGCTTGTTAGTGGAGCAGACGGAGAAGAAGAGGCAGAAGCGGAAGTTGTAGAGACAACTGAAGTTCCATTCAAGCAAACGCCAGCATTTTTAGCAGTACTTGTGCTAGCTAATGTTGTTGTGCTTGGCGGGGTAGTGTTTTTGATAGTGAAGTTTTTGAGGTAGGCAGAGATGAAAGCAGAGATTGCAGGAAAAGCAGCATTGTTTTTCTTTTTACTTTTATTGTTTTTTGTTACGATTAAGGCTGCACTGGGGTAAGCTTATTTTTTCTTCCTGTTTTTTATAAAAATATATACAAATATATAGGATACATTTATATACTCTTTTCACTTTGTTTTTTATGAGCGGGGTGGATAAAAAATTACCACAAAACGAAAACTGCTTAAAGTTGCGCTGGTTCTTTCTGCGGTAATCATATTTATTTGTGGGGGATTGCCTGTAAATGCCATAACTTATCAGCTCAGCTATGATGCTGCGGGTAATTTAATTCAGGATGGGGAGAGATATTACGAGTATAATTCTCTTAATCAACTGGTTAGGGTGAGGGAGAAAACTTCTACCGGGAAAATTTTAGAGGAGTATTCTTACGATGCGAATGGCGATAGGGTAAAGAAAGTAAGTTATAATGGAAATGCGAAGACAACAACTTATTATGTTTCTCCCGAGTTTGTAAGGGAAGTGAATGGAACTGGAACTTTTGATACTATATATTATTACGCTAATGGGGTTTTGGTTGCCAGGAAAGATTCTAATGGAAAGAAACTCTTTTATCATCCAAATTATTTAGGAAGCACTGATATTGTGACTGATGAAGCAGGCAATCTTGTTGAAGAGACTGCTTACTTGCCGTTTGGAATGGTTTTGGCTGGGGGAAATGATAGGTATTTGTTTACTGGGAAAGAGCTTGATAAAAATACGGGTTTGATGTATTATGGAGCAAGGTATTATTCTCCGTTTTTAAGACATTTTACACAGGCAGATACTGTGCTTGCTGATGTTTACGATCCACAGCAGCTAAATAGATATGCATACGCAAGAAATAATCCACAGAAGTATGTTGATCCGAGCGGGAATTTTATCCAGTTTCTTGCGCCGATTTTAGCTGCTCCAATAGTTACGTTCTTTGTTACAGAGATATTCCCTCCTCTTTGGACTAATTTACAGGCGTATTGGGTAGCAAAAGATTTCGAAAATTATAATAATGACCCTTCTGCAAAAAATTTTGCTTTTGTTGCGTTGAATTTTGTTGATTTTTTGCCAGGCAGTAAGGTCCTTAGATCTGGTACAAAGGTTTTTGATATAACTAGGGATGTTAAGAAGGGTGCTAATGTGCTTAGGACGGTCAAAGATGAGGCAGGTGAGATATTTAATATAGCTGAGCATGGGCGTAAGCACATTCCTCCAAAGGGACTCTCTGAGGGAGAGATTGCAGCTAGGACTGCGATACCTGAGTATGGCAAGCGCCGTCATTCTCTTTTTAGTAATGAGGTAGACTATGCTCAAGTTGCAGTAAATACTGTTAAGTATGGTATGGAGGTTCCTAGAGCTAAGGGGGGCACCCGGGCTTTTATATTACAATTTGAGAGTAAGGTTGGTTATGCGTATGGCAAGCCAACACCTTATGCATTAGGACTTAGACATCCTGATGGGACTATTCATGCAAGTCCGTTTTCGAGTGGTGAGTATGATAGCTATTATAAATCTTACATGAAGGCGAAAAAATGATTCGGATATATTGTGATAAAATTTTGAACAAGAGGGGCTTTTTTGTATTAGCTATTCTGCTTTTTGTTGTTTTATCCCCTGTTGCACACGCAATAACGTTTTCCGACGTCTCAGGCAAGGCTTTCATGCGCTCTGGCGGGGTTTTGGATGGGCAGAAAGTTGAAAAAGGTGCTGCAAGAAATGTTGGAGGAACAGGGGATTCTAAGGTTAGTTTGTTTAGCGGAGCGGTTAATTATATGTATCAGATAGAAGTTCCGCCTGGGATAAATGATATGCAGCCGGAAATAGTGCTTTCCTATAACCACCACGGGATGCAGTCTTTGCCTACTGTTTTGGGAAACGGGTGGAGTTTGAATGATGCATACATTTACAGAGACATAAATTCAACCAGATCGAATACTGCAGACGATTACTTTAGGATAAGGTTTAATGGGGCAGATGAAAAGCTGGTTTATGTTGCTGCTGAAAACCGGTATCACACAGAACACGAGAGCAACTTGTTTATTGAAAAAAGAACGGGGGGTAATTATCTAATAGGTGATTATTGGCTTGTTAAAACTAAAGATGGCAAGCGATATAGGTTTGGTTACAGCCCAGATGCAGTTGTCTTCTCAAACACAGAAAATTATATTGCAAGATGGAATTTAGAGCTTGTAACTGACATGAGAAGCAGTGATATAAGATATACTTATGCGCAGAATCTAAATGGAGATCGCGGAGTTGCGTATCTAGACACAATAAAAGACAATGAAAACGACGGCTGGGCGAATCTTGTTGATTTTGATTATGATTTCAGCGTGATGCAGCCGATTGACGTTTATTACCAAGGTTACAATGTAAAACAATCTGGAATTTTAAAGTCGATTACTGTCACGAATGGCGGCAATTTGGCAAGAAAGTATGTTTTAGAGTATTCAAAGATCGGTGGAAAGCCTTTACTAAGCAAGGTGCGGTTGACTGGAAGCGATGGTGTTTCTGAGTTGCCTCCTGTAACATTTGTATATCAAGCTCCTCAGACTGGGTTTGTTGAGGATACAACGTGGGCTGTGCCTCTAGGAAGTTATTTCATCACAACAGATTTCAAAGACAGAGGCATAAGATTTTCGGATGTTGATGGAGATGGCAAAGTAGATATTGCAAGGGGTGTTGGAAATCAAGCTGAAAACAAGAGATGGATAAATAATGGGAGAGGATGGGAGGAACGCGATTCGTGGAGGTTCCCAAGCGAAGTTGCGTTTGCACTAAATGGCGACGATCAAGGAGTTGCGCTTGTTGATATAAATGGCGATGGATTGAATGATATAGTGAAAGCAACTGCAACAGATAAGAGGATTTGGATTAATAAAAAGTATGGGTGGGAGATTGATAGCAGCCTAGTTATTCCGCCTGCTGTTACTTTCGTAGATAAAATAGAAAGTTCTTCTTGTAGTCCAGCTTCCTGTGAGAGTGGCTATAAGGATGAAGGCGTTAGCTGTTCAGGTGGAGTTTGCAAGAGACAATGTTCTGTTACTACATGCGATGATTGGACTTTGAGAAGTTCTACTGGGATAGAGTTGCGGAGGGTTGATGATTCATATCGTGCTGTAAATACCAATTCATTGCAGATAGGCACTGATAGAACGAAATGCTATGCTATTGCCGGATGGGGGGAGAATGGGATTTCTGGTTCTATAAGTCCCAGTGATTACTGCCAAAGGAACGGCTATGGCGATTGTGATGCTGTTGTGCAAACGTTCTTTGATGGAACTGAATGGTATAATGGGATGTCTAGTTATACTGGTGGCTGTTATCCGCACAGGAACGTGCTTGAAGTTGGATTCGGGGGATGCGGCAGCGATTTTAATTGCATATATGCTGATGACGCTTTTAATGCTAGGAGAACGATTTACACTGCACCAAGTATGGACGTCTGCAATACTTTAGGCGGAGCGGCATCTTGTGATACAGACGGTTATGGAAATTGGATTAAGATGTCTGTTACAGCGAGTTGGGAAGAAGATGATGGTACTTATAGAGACTCTTGCGTAAATGATGCTGACCATTATCCTCCAATAAGGGGTCTTGACGGGGGGCAGCTTTACGTTGCAGTTTATGAGAGTCCAGCATCAACTGACCGCTACGAAAATCAATGTTATTATTCGCAGTACAAGGACAGCGGCGTAAGAGTTGCGGATGTGAATGGTGATGGCAAAGCCGATCTGATGAAAGCTGTTGGCGGACAGCCTAAGACAATATGGTTGAATACAGGCAGTACTTTTGTAGAGACTAATGAGTGGACTCTGCCTTCGGATGTTTACTTTGTAACAGACGACAGGAAGGACTGGGGCACGAGGCTTGCGGATGTAAATGGCGATGGCATGGTTGATATTGTAAGGGGACATAGAATAGGCAGCAATAATTTCATATTTAGTTGGATTAATACTGGAAAAGGGTGGGAGGAGAAGCCAGCATTTAGAATACCAAGCGACGCTATTTTTGTTGGCGATAATTTTGTAGATCAGGGGGTTACCTTTGCAGATGTTAATGGCGATGGATCACCAGACTTGGTTAAATCAAAAGCAGGAGATAGAAGAGTTTGGTTAAATACTGGCAGTGGTTGGGTGCTTGATAACAACTGGATTTTGCCTGACGGAGTTGATTTGGGCGGCTATGGTGCTGTGTTAGTCGATGTCAACAGCGACGGAGCAGTTGATGTTGTTGTTGCGAAGAGCGATGCAGAAAGGAGAACGTGGCTGGGTAAGAACTTGCAGCCATATTTGCTGAAGGAAGTAAAGAATGGGTTTGGAGCTACAACTAAATTTGATTACAAGAAGATTTCCTCTTTTGATAACACCGGGGCGGATGATTTGAGCGATTTGGGTGCGAGCGGATGGATTGTCGGCTCTGTAAGCGTGCAAAATGGGATGAGCGATGAGCATGCGCTTACTTCCTTAACAGCTTATAATTATGCAGACGGAATGTTTGAGCCAAACAGCAGGGAGTTTAGGGGCTTTGGTTATGTTGAGGAGAACTTGCCGGATGGTACGAAGGTAAAGCATTATTTCAATCAAGATGATGCGAAGAAGGGGCTTGAGTATAAGACCGAAGTGTTTGATGGAAGCGGGAACATTTTCAAGAGTGTTGAGCAGACTTGGAGCGCTAAATCGCAGAATAATTATCAAATTATAACGCTTGATGCTGTAAAGGGATCAACATTCGATGGTACGAGCACAAATCCAAAAGTTATAAGTACACAATTTGCTTATGACATGTATGGGAACGCTGTTA
This sequence comes from uncultured Methanosarcinales archaeon, assembly GCA_964372795.1. Classification (GTDB taxonomy): domain Archaea; phylum Nanobdellota; class Nanobdellia; order Woesearchaeales; family JAGLXL01; genus CAYJSO01. Next base: position 5,340 of record CAYJSO010000021.1, on the reverse strand, counting down.
AAGTGAGTTATGCTGGAGATATCGCGCAGACAGGAGATGAATCTAGCGAGATAATTGAGTATGCTTATAATACGGGGGATAGGTGGATAGTCAGCAAGCCAAAGCACCATAAAGTGTTGAAAGCTGACGGTAGTACTGCTGCAAGAGAGAGCTTTTATTCATATGACGGGCAATCTTACGGGCAAGCGCCGACAAATGGAGATTTGACTAAAGAAGAACAGTATCTTAATGGAGTAAGCAACCCAGTTGTTACTTATGCGTATGATCAGTATGGGAATGCTGTACAAGTTACTGATCCAAATGGCAGGGCTGCAAGCTATACTTACGATTCAAGCCACAGATTTGTTGAAGTTGAGAGAAATGCGCTTGGACATGAAACAAGATATAGTTATGATGGAAAAACTGGCAATTTGCTGTCTGCAACTGATCCAAATGGATTTAGGACTGAGTATAAGTATGATGTGTTCGGCAGGAAAGTAAAGGAGATTATTCCCTACGATTCTGAGAGTTATCCGACGACAGAAATTGTATATAAGATGGATGGGGTTGCGCCAGAGGAAGTTGTTGTTAAAGCAAGAGAAGTAAGCGGAGCTGGAAATACATTTGATGAGTATAAGTACTACGATGGTGTTGGTAATTTAATACAGACGAAGGGGGAGAGTGAGGGCTCGCAGTTTATTACCGCGGATCTTTATTATGATGGACTAGCGAGAGTTACTGCGCAGAGCAACCCATATTATGCTTCCAGCGGATATAGCGCTCCTTCAGGAGCAAAGAGAACTGCAACAAATTATGATACTCTTGGAAGGGTTAATAGGGTGACAAATGCAGATGGGACTGTCAGGTCAATTAATTACGATCATTGGACTGTCAGCATGTATGATGAAAATGGGCACAGAAAAGATTATGTGCAGGATGCTTTTGGAAGAATTGCTGCAGTGAAAGAATATAATGCTGGGGCTGCTTACACTACAACTTACACTTATGCTCCTACAAATGAGTTATTGACGATAAAGAATAATGCAGGACATACTATACAGTACACTTATGACTTGCTTGGAAGAAAGACGAAGATGGTTGATCCTGATTTGGGAACTTGGACTTATACTTATGATAAAGCAAGCAATCTGCTCTCGCAGACAGATTCGCGCAGAAATATTATAAGCATACAGTACGATGCTTTGAATAGGGTAGCGAGCAAGACCTTTGGCGGAAGCGCAGTTGCTTATACTTACGATGTTGGAACAATTGGGGCGTTGTCTAAAGTTGCTGTACCAGCAGTTACTGTTAGTTACAAATATGACCAAAGATTTAGGGTTGTGGAAGAGGGGAAGGCAATAGACGGCAATAGCTTTACAACAAGGTTTGAATATGATGCGCTTGATAGAGTAAAGTCAAAGACTTTGCCTGATGGAGGGGTTATAAATTATGATTACAATGCCCTTGGTGATGTTGAAGCAGTTAGCGGAGTTCTGTCTAACATTGATTACAACGAAGCTGGACAGCCGGTAAGAAGAGTTTATGCTAATGGATTGACAACTGAGTTTGGTTATAATGCAGATAATTTCAGGTTAACAAGAATAC
>CAYJSO010000021.1:0-3746 GCA_964372795.1 uncultured Methanosarcinales archaeon | reverse complement strand
CAAGAATACAAACTGGGGCTTTGCAGAATAAGGCTTATTCGTACGACGCAGTTGGAAACGTTTTGAAGATAGGTGATCAGAAGAACTTGAAGAGTGAGGTGTTTGCTTATGATGATATTGACAGGTTAATAAAAGCAGAGAAGACAATAAATGCCGGGGGAGTTGATTACAGCTTGGCTTATAGCTATGATGCGATTGGAAATATGCTTTCTGCAATCGGAATCAACAGCTCGATGACATTTAGCTATGGGACTACTGCGCCTGTACATGCACCTAAGAGTGTTGATGTAACGGATGCTTCTGCAGGAAGGGATCCAAGAATAGGGCCAGAGCCGGGTCCACAGCCACAGCCAGAACAAGGCACGCCTGATTTAAGGGTTGTTGGTTTGAGGGTTTTGACTGCAAATCCAAAAACAGGAAAGGCTGTTGATATGCGCTTTATAATCAAGAATACTGGAACTGCTGATGCAAATAATGCTGAATGGACTTTAGATACAGGAGGTGGGTTAAAATCAGGAACTGTAAGTGTTGCTAAGAGTGGTGAGCAGATAGTAAGTGTTAGCACAATTTATCGCAGAGCAGGCACTTATACTGTTGTTGCCAAAGCAGATCCGGGCAATAAGATAAAGGAGCTGAGCGAGAGCAATAACGAGAAGAGCACGACTGTAACGGTAACCGGCCGTACTATGGCGTCTGGGCAGTCACAAGATGTTCCTGTTACATCCCCAGCAACTGCTGAACCAGCGATTGAATTTGGCAAACCAGATTTGAGAATTGTGAGCGTTAAGCAGTTGCAGAATGCGACTGTTGGAAGCGTTGTAACATTTAAATTTACAGTTAGAAACACGGGAACAGCGGGTGTTTCTGGAGCAGAGTGGAGCTTTGACACTGGGCAGGAGGTTAAGTCAGGAACAGTAGATGTTGCTGCTGGCAAAGATGTTTCAATTAAATTGGATACCATATATAGTTCAGCAGGAGATTATACTGCAAGAGCTATTGCAGATCCTAATAAGAAAGTAGAAGAGTTGAGCGAGGGGAATAATGAAGGAATTTTAGGTGTGAAAGTTGAAGGCAGTTCAGTAAGCGGCGGGGATGTCGGTTAGAATTTATTTTTCAGGTACTTGAAATACTGATGAAGCCGCTACCAGTTTTTTTCTTTCCAGAATTGCTGCTAAGCCTCCTTGTGTTGGCGAAACTCCCGCTAGATTTCCGGATGAGTCGTATGCGACGTAGTTTCCTACAAGGTGTCTGTGATAACCTGCTGTCAAGTCGTGTTCGAATACGGATCTTCTTCCTTCAGGAGTTAATGGCATCATTTTGTTAATTATCTGTTAAGTCAATATATAAACTTTTCTTAGAAGTTACTTATACTCCTGAATAAAACGCCTCATTCTCTCAACAAAACGGGCTGCTTCTTCCAGATACTGGTCGTATTCTGCGCCTTTGATTTCTTTTACTTCACGATGCGTAATCATTTTGCTTAGTCTGTAGAATTTGCGCATTGTTTGCGTGTACTCCGGCTCTATCAGATGAGTTTTAACTAATTTTTCGTGCATCAAGTCAGCTGCGTGCTCCGGGCTTGGGGGAATTTCTCCATGCCTCATCAGAGCAGCGTGTGCGCTGTCTATGATAGCCCAGTATAAATCTAATGTTGCCTGCAAAACGTGCCATCTGCTGTTGACTAATGTTTTTGGCGCTCTGCCGAAGTAGCGCCAGACGCTTTCTTCCGTTGGGCGGATTCTTCCGCGTTTTAATAAAACTTGTAAAGGGGTAAAAAAGCCAGCGTCTATCAAAGAAACACCATCCCTGAGAATGTTAATTGCAACCGGGTCGCCTGATTTTATATATTCCCAGAAGCTTGTGAATGTCATGCTTGTAACATGCATTCTTGCTGATGTTTCTGCTATGATGTTTTCTATTATTATTCTGTAGGCTTCTACCAATGGGGGAGTCAGCTGAAAGCTAACGTCATCTCCAATAACAAGAACATCTATGTCAGAGCGTTTTGTTGAGGTGCCTCTTGCGCTTGAGCCGAAGATGATAACTGCAATAAGAAAATCGCCAAGCTCGCGCTTTAATCTTTGAGCAAAGTCATTCGCAATTTTTATGTCGTCTGTGGGGTACTTATGTATGTTTTCGTTCTCTGTTTTTTGGATTGCGAATTGCATATATTCTACCCCTCTTTTTAGTATCTTTTAGTAATAATCAGGTGTATTTAAAACTTATTGTTTTATATCCCGCAAACTCTCGGAGTTTGCGTTACATAAAGCTTTTGCTCTATGTTCCGGAAACTCAGAGAGTTTATGTTATTAAAAGCTTGCGCTTTTTTTGCTAGAAGTAATGCCTTTTACTCTTTTGATGAATGCCCTAGTTGTTGTGGACTCTGTTTTTCCATCTTCCCCAAGCCTAGTTGCCACTTCTTTTAAGTATGCTACGTATCTTCCATTTCCTAGCTTGATCTCTTTTTGAAATTTAATTTCGCCCATCATTTTTTGAATTGATCAAAATCGTATCTCAAATTCGGTGCCATTTGATCTTCAATTAGGCCCTTTAAACATATTGGTTCGGTGCTTCTATTTCTAAATCCCAAGAGCGTGTTTCTATGTCTTTCGCATATGCCTGCACCCGGCTCATAGTTTTTCAGTTCTCTGAATACTGAAGTTATTTCTGGAGCGTCTGTTTTTATATCTCCAAATTCTAAAAGTATTATTTTGCCTGGACCAGTGCTCATTCGCGAGACGTAAACGCCTTTTTTTGTCAGTATAACTGGAAATTTTGCTAGGTCTATGGCTGTTTTTTCTTCCATGCCTGCACCACTAGATGCAAGCAGGTTCGTCATGCTGAAGAAGCGAGATGCAGCTACCATTAGTTGATCGACGTCGTATATGTCCGTAGGCCCTCCAATCAAGCCCATGTTCGGATTAAAAGGAGCTTCTGCTGGATCATATGTTTTTAGGCCTGCATTTCTAATGCAGTCTTTTACAGCACGATGCTCTTCAAGCAATTCTTGTTTTCTTCTTTCTGTAAGGCGGCTATATGCTTCTCTGAAGGTTTGATCTTCTTGTTCAAGGAATCTGCGGTTGTCATTTGGTGTTAAAGGTAGTGCGGAATAACAGTTTTCATTACTTTCAATTTCGTCTAATTCTTTTACGGATGCAATCCTATTTAATAAATCCTCCACCTTTGCTAGACCTCGAGAACCATCTGGCTGTGCTTTTAGAGATTCCCTATATATGTTTACAATCCTTGCTACTTCTTCTGGTGTATAACCATAGTCTTTTGAGAGTTTGTCTACTAACCTTTGTTTTCTTTCGTCTGGTCCAAGTAGGACTCTTGTAACGATACATTGCTGTGCCATTAGGTGTTTGCTGGCTTACTGCTTTTTAAATGTTACCTACATTAGTAAGTTTTTTTGTGGTTTAGCATATAGTTTTATATAGCGCTTGAGCATTTCTTATCACATGGATACCGTTTATTCGATATTAAAGAAGAAATTTGGTTTACGTGATTCCCATATGGTTATTATCAAAGCCCTAGATAAGCGTGTTTTAAGTGCAGATGAAATCTGCAGGTATACTAAGATACCGCATGGCAGAGTTTATGATTATTTGAATAAACTTATAGATTTTGGAATAGTTGAGAAACATGGAAGAAAACCAGCCTCTTATACAATAACCGACTTGAAGAAGAATCTGTTGTGGTTTATGAAGAACAGAATTGACGTGATGATTCAATCGCAATCTGAA